>JBCCZH010000004.1:0-31136 GCA_039188075.1 Pseudomonadota bacterium | reverse complement strand
TCGACCTCGAGGCAGGAATTGATCGCCTTGAAGTGCTCGATCTCTGCCAGCGTGGATATGGCATGCGTATATGTGACCGGGGCGAACAGGATCCGATCTTCAGAAACGACGCGGTCGTAAAGCGCGCTTGTGCCAATGGCGACTCCGGTGGTGATGGCGCCATAATCTGCCGCGATGGCGTCGCGATCCAGGAGATCAATCAGAGGCGTTGAGATCATGCCGGCATGGATTTTCAGGTCTTTGTGATTCCCCAGGGCCTTCAGGACCGCCTGTTGCACATTCCCCAGGCCGAACTGCAACGTATCACCGGCATCGCACAGGCCGGCAATGTGCTCGCCAATCCTGGAGAAGGTCTCTGGCAAGTCAGTTTCCTCGACCTGCGCGAGGGGCGTGTCCGTCTCGGCGATGACTGAAAACCGGTCGAGCTCAACTTTCGGTCCATGTATGGGCGCGCGCATGGCGTGATTGACCACGCCGAGGAGAGGCAGGTCTTCGCGATCCAGGACGAGCGTCGAAAAATCTGCCGATATACCGAGGCTGACCAGGCCATTTTCATCCGGCGGCGTCACCATCACCACGCCGCCATCCAGCTTGGTGTCGGACAGCCATTTTGTGCTTTGCGTATAGCTGAGCGGCAGGAAGCGCGTTTGCCCGGATTCGAATGAGGGGCGCAGGGCAGGTGAGACAAATATGCTCTCGGCGCTGGCTGTCGGATGCAGGCTCGCCCAGTCGGTTTGGTTGACCCCGGGAATCCAGATTCCGAGGAAGGTTACACCGGCGGCGAGATCAGGGTCTTTCTGTAACGCATCCCTGATGGCCAGCGGCTCACCACTGCAGCCGGCCACATAGATCCGTGCCTGTCCCGGCAAGGATTCGCGGTACTGGTTGAGGGCATATGAGATCGATAAGAACTTCATTTTTTGACCGGTGACGTAAGTTTCGGGTTCACTCAACCACAAACTTTGTGTAAGCACCAGAATATGTCCGGACAAATTTCTGAAAACCCAGTTTTGACAGAGCTTTCAGACTTGCTCGCGCGACCTGTGGAGCGGCGCGATTTACATCGGGCACGCCTGCATTTGCTGGACTGGATCGGCTGTGCCGTGGCAGGGGCGAAAGAGCCCGCAGGCCTGATCCTGAGGCAGACCGCCACGCATGAGGCCAGCGGCGTGGCCTTTGTCTGGGGCGGGCTTGGCAATATTCTTGAGATGGATGATGTCGACAAGCGCGCGCTCTTGCATCCTGGGCCGAGCATCATCCCGGCGGCGCTTGCCCTGGCGGATCGGCTTCAGTCCGACAATTCAGATCTGTTGGCGGCGATTGTCCGCGGTTATGACGCCACCATTCGCCTCGGACGGGCGGTGGGACCGGCGCATTATGCCATGTGGCATTCGACCGGGACATGCGGCGCGATCGGAGCCGCTGCGGCTGGCGCAAACTTGCTGGGACTGGATGAAACGCGGACCGGGCATGCGCTGGCGCTCGCTATGAGCCAGTCCGCAGGGATTTGGCATACACGGCATGACGCTGCCAGCATGGGCAAGCAATTGCACACATCTGTGGCCGCCCGCGCCGGATTGGATGCGGCCCGTCTCGCGCAGCTCGGATTTCTGGGACCGCTCAATATCCTTGAAGGAGAGCAGGGCTTTTTCCAGGCCATGTGTCCTGATGGCGACCCGCGCCAGGTCCTGGTCGATCAAGCCGACTGGATGATTCATGATGTCAGCTTCAAACCCTGGCCCGCTTGCCGGCATGCGCATGCGGCGATTGATGGAGCGCTGGAATTGCGGAACCGGATCGCGCTCGACCAGATCGATCGCATCACGGTTCGGACCTATGCCGATGCCTTGAAATTCTGTGATCGCCCATCGCCGGAAACCGTCATTGAAGCGAAGTTCTCGCTCCAGCACTCTGTCGCGACGACTCTGGTCCGCGGCGCACCGACGCTCGAAGATTTCAGCACGGACTCAATTCAGGCGCCTGACCTATCTGCCTTGCGGGCCAAGGTGGAGGTCGAGATTGGCGCGGAGTTTCAGGATCGATACCCGGCGCGATTTGGCGCTGAGGTTTCCGCCAGTGGCGAGACGGTCATCATGGCGGACGCCCTGGGCGATCCCGAAAATCCGATCGCAGAGACGCAACTGATAGAAAAAGCGGAAAGCCTGATGCACGCGGGTGGCATGTCTGGTGAGTCGTCGCAGGCGCTTTCTGCCATGGTGATAAGCGATGATTTGCGCATCGGCGACTTGATGAAGCGCTTGCGGGAGGTTTTGACATGAGTGGCATGATCGACGCCTTCGTCCGCCACGGACTTGAGACCCGGTTCTCGAATCTGTCCCCGGCGGCGGTGCGCGCGGTGAAGACCTATCTGCTCGACACGATCGGGGTCGGCATTGCCGGGGCGGGGGCGTCATTGACTGAGACGGTCCGGCGATCGGCCATGTCCTGGGCCGGCGAGGGCAAGGCGCAGGTCTGGGGCGCTGGCAGCTTTGCAACCACGCCCGCGAATGCCGCGTTCATCAATGGCTTCCAGATCCATTGTCAGGAATATGATTGCGTGCACGAACCGGCCGTCGTTCACCCGCTGGCGACGATCCTTTCGGCCCTGATGGCCGAGTGCGATGCGCAAGGGGATGTCGCTGGCGAGTCGCTGGCCGTGGCCATGGCGGTGGCGGTCGATCTTGCCGCGGGTATCGGCGTCAGTGTGACGAGTCCGATCAAATTCTTCCGCCCCGCCAATGCCGGGATCTTTGGCGCGACGCTTGGCATTGCGCATCTGCGAAGCTTTACAGCGGACCAGACCAAGGATGCACTTGGCTATGCGCTGGCCTTCAATTCCGGTACGATGCAAGCGCATGTCGAGGGCAAACCAGCTTTGCCCATTCAGATCGGCAATGGCGCGCGCGGCGCGATCATGGCCTGCGATCTCGCCGCCAATGGGATGCCGGGGCCGCATGACAGTCTGGAAGGCCCGTTCGGCTATTTCGCCTTGTTCGAAGACGAAGCCGATCCGACAGAGGTCATCGCCGCCCTCGGCCAGATCTGGCGCATCGCGGAAGTCAGCCACAAGCCCTTTCCGACCGGCCGCGCGGCCCAGGGTGGCATCGTGCTGATGCAGAAATTGCGCGACCAGGGCGTGCGCGCGGAGGAGGTTGAGCGCCTCACTCTGAGCGCGCCGCCATTGATCCACCGCCTGGTGGGGCGTCCCATCAAATCCGATATGGCGGTCAATTATGCGCGCTTGTGTTTCCAGTATTCAGGCGCCGTCGCCCTGAAGACCGGACAGGTCGGACTGGACGATTTTTCCGCAGCGAAACTCAGCGACCCGGAGACACTGACGCTCGGTCAGAAAATTGCGGTCATCGATGATGGCTCGCCGGACCCGGCCGCCTTCACGCCGCAAATCGCCTTCGCACACCTTAAGGATGGCCGCACCGTCGAAGCCCGCATTGAGACGCTTTACGGCGCGCCGGCTGATCCGATGAGCGAACAGGCACATCTCGAGAAATTTCATCGCTGCGTGGCATTTGGCTTTGGCGAAGATCGCCCGGATCTCGCTGGCAGACTTATAGACCTTACAAATAACCTTGAGACGGTTTCGGACGTGTCCGTGCTGAGCCGTCTCGCCGCTGGATTGGAGACCTGATCATGGCAGGGCAACACCACACCTATTTCAACAGTGTCGACTGGGACGCGCTGCAACAGGATCATCCGATTGGCGATGACTTCCTGGCCTTTGCCAAAAGAAGTCCGGATGAGATTCGCGCGCATCAGGAAAAGCTGTTTGCGCGCTGTGTCGCCCGGGCCTGGCAGACGCCTTTCTATCAGCATCTCTGGGGCGAGGCCGGTATAGAGCCTGGCGACATCAAGGGCCTGGAGACGCTGTCGCAACTGCCTGTGTTCGACAAGTCCGACATTATGGACAGTATCGCGCGCACGCCGCCTTTGGGAGATTTTGCCGGGTTCGAAAGCTATCCGGATGGCCGCCCACCCGTGATCATGCATACGACGTCAGGCACGACGGGGACGCCGCAAGTCCTGCTCTTCGGGGCCAAGAGCCGGGAAGCGCAGAACCTGCTGCTCGGTCGGCTGTACCGGTTTCAGGGATTGCGTCCGGACGATGTTGTTCACTCGGTCTATGGACATGGCATGATCAATGGCGGGCATTATGTCCGCGAGAGTGTCATTCACTGGACCAGCGCCATCTTCATGTCCGCCGGGACGGGCGTCGAGACGCGCTCGGTGCGTCAGGTCGAGTTGATGCGCGACTTTGGTGCGACCGTGATTGTCGGCTTCGCGGATTATATCAAGAAGCTCGCACGGGTCGCCGTTGAGCAGGGCATCGATCCGGTCAAGGATCTCAAGATCAGGATGGTGTCTGGCCATCTCGGGCGCGAGGACAAACAGAGCCTGTCGGAAAGTTGGGGCGGCGTGGACTGTTTCGACTGGTATGGGGTTGGCGATACAGGCTGTATTGCTGGGGAGGGTCCGGATCGTGACGGATTGTACGTCATGGAAGACGCGCAATTCCTGGAAGTCTGCGACATCGATACCGGCCAGCCACTGGCGGATGGCGAGCAGGGCGATATGGTCTGCACCTGTCTTTACAAGGACGATATCTATCCGATCATTCGCTTCAACACGCATGATGTGACCAAGGTGAAAACCGGGTCGTCTTCGCTCGGCGTGAATTTCAAACGGATCGAAGGCTTCCTTGGCCGATCGGACAATATGGTCAAGATTCGCGGCATCAATATCTTCCCGCAAGCCATGGGGCCGCTGCTGGAAGAAGTCAGCAGTTTTGCCGGCGAATTTATCTGCAAGGCCGAACGCGACGCGGCGGGCCGAGATGAGTTCATTGTCTGCGCCGAGGTGAATGGCCCGACCAATGCGGATGAGGCGGCGAAGTATAAAGCGCTGCTGAAGCAAAAAATCGGCATTGATTGTGGCGTCGAACTCTCCGCGCCAGGCGGGCTCGCCGATCTCACGCAAACCGAGGTTCGGCAGAAGCCGATCCGACTCATCGATGAGCGGTTCAAGTGATGCGTCCTGATTATCGCGCGCGCATCGATCGGTTCAATCCGGGGCTCAATGCTTTTGTGGATGTCACGAATGATCCGCAGAGCGATGGTCTGGCCTGGGCCGCGAAGTCGAACATCGCGGTCCAGGGATTGCCATTGACCGCGGGATGCGAGGCGTATCGCAACCGTATCGCGACGGATGATGCAGATGTCATAGCCCGTATTCGGGCCTCGGGCGGCACGGTGCTCGGGACGGTGAACATGCATGAAGGCGCGCTGGGCGCCACGACCGACAATGAAGCCTATGGGCGGACGCACAATCCGTGGGCGGAGGGGATTACGCCAGGAGGTTCGTCTGGCGGGTCTGGCGCTGCGGTTGCGGCTGGCTTGTGTGATGTTGCGCTTGGCACAGACACAATGGGCAGTGTCCGAATTCCTTCGGCCTATTGCGGCATTCAGGGACACAAGCCGACAACGGGTCTTGTTCCCGACGCCGGTGTGGTTCCGCTTTCAACGACGCTCGACCATGTGGGTCCCCTTGCACGTGATGTTGAGACTCTCTGGCAGGCCATGCACGTGCTTGCGGACTGGGGAGAAGTGTCCCCGTTCACAGCGACGCCACTGGAAGGGCTCAAACTCGGGGTCTGGACCGGGCAGGGCGAGGTCGACCTCACGCAAGCGGTTCAATCCGGGATCGCCTCTGTTCGATCCCGCTTGGCGGACGCGCGCGCGCTCAAAGATGTCGCGCCACCGGTCTATGATTATTCGCGGTCGCGTCGTGCGGGCCTGGTCGTCTCTGAAGTCGAAGGCGCCAAAGAGCATCAGGTTAGCGCGGACGGTCCGCGCCCTGAGGGGTTGAGCGACACGTTTTACAGCTTGCTCCTTTGGGGCGTGCGGCAGTCGGCCGAAAAGATCGAGGCGGCCTACCAGCACATTCGCGACGTTCATGCAGCCGCAGAGCAGGTCTGGAACGAGGTCGATTTCATCATCGCGCCGACCGCCCCGCAAGAAGCCTTCAGCTTCACCGCTGACGTGCCGGCCAATCAGGCCGACTTCACCGCTTGGGCGGACTTTGCGCAATTGCCGGCTACCGCGATTTATACCGGCTTGAGTGAGGCTAGATTGCCGCTCTCCGTGCAGGTGATTGGGCCGCAAGGGTATGATCGCGAAACGCTGCAGGTCGCCGCTGCGCTGGAGGCCGTGTTTGGCAAGCCGCCAATGCCGCCCGGCTATGAATGGTAGCTATTTGAACGTGAAGTTGGGCGCACGTTTTTCGAGGAAGGCTTTATAGCCATCCTTGAAATCCTCATTCGAGAAACCGTCGAGAAACAGATTGGCAGCCTCAGGATCATTATCCGCCCAACCGGCTTGCAGACCCTTGATCATTTGCTTGGTGGCGCGTGTTGACCATTGCGAAATGGCCGCAATGTCAGAGGCAAAGGCCCGCGCGGCCTGTATGGCTTGTCCATCTTCGCTCAAGCGATCGATCAGCTTCATCTCCTTGGCTTCAGTGGCTGGAAAGATGCGGCCCGTGAACAAGATGTCCTTGGTCGCGCCGGGTCCGATGGCTTCAAGCAAACGCCGCGTATCGCCCGCCGGGTAGACCAGGCCGAGCTTGCCGGGGGTTACCCCAAATTTTGAGCGCGCGCTGGCGACGCGCAGATCACACGCCATGGCCAGGCTGACGCCGCCGCCGACGCAGGCGCCTTCAATCGCTGCCATGGTCGGCTTGGGGCAGGTTTCGACCGCATTCAGGGCGGCAGCAATCGTGTCGCCGGCAGCTTTAGCGCTTTGCTTGGTTGCGTAGGTGTCTTCAAACTCGGAAATGTCCGCCCCGGCCGCGAATGCACCGGCATCGCCGCCATGAATGATCAGGACTTTAACCGCCTCGTTTGCGACGGCTTCCTCTACCATACCGGGAATCGCGGCCCACATATCGACCGAGAGCGCATTTCGCTTTTCGGGCTTGTTGAGGACGAGTTCAGCGAAAGGCGGCGCGATATCTAGGCGAATGGCAGCGGTCAAGTGGCGTCCTCGGCAAACGCCCCGATCGGGGCAGGTGCGCCTGTATTGGCAATTAAGGCCTTGCGACGCAAGAAGCGTTGGAAGCCGGCCGGGCCCATACGGCTGCCGCCCATGCCGGAAAGTTTGAAACTGTGCTTCTCGGCTTCATGAAACAAAGCGGTCAAAGCCGCGTCATTCAGGGAAACCCCGCCCGCCTCGATCTGGCGACCGACGGTTTCGGCTTCTTCCAGCGTGCCGGCAAAGACTGCGGCGGACAGCCCGAATTCCGTATCATTCGCCAGCGCAATCGCCTCTTCAACCGAATCGAACGCCATGACGGGCAGGATTGGACCAAATGTCTCGTCACGCATCACGACCATCTCATGGGTAACGTCTGCAAGGATGGTGGGCAGCAGCCATTTGCCGCCGCCATGATTTTCAACGCTTCCGCCAGACATGACCCGCGCGCCCTTGGCCGCGGCATCATCAATATGCGCTTGCAGCGTATCGGCCTGTTTGTCGAATATGATCGGGCCGAGGTGACCGCGGCCAATGTCCGGCCAGTTCAGCTCGACGGATTTTGCTTTTTCGGTCAGCCGGGTCAGGAAGGCGTCATGGATGGAGCGAGCGACATAGATGCGCTCAATCGACTGACAGGCCTGGCCTGTCGACAGAACCGAACCGCGTAGCGCGGCATCTGTGGCTTTCTCCAGGTCTGCGCTTTCCAAAACGATGAGGGGGTCTTTCCCGCCAAGCTCTAGAAAGGCGGGGATCATGTTGCCAGCCGCAGCGGCGGCGACTTTGCGGCCTGTGGCGACCGAGCCGGTGAAGCAGACCGCGTCGACATGGTCGATCAGGGCACCGCCGGTCGCGCCATCGCCCTGAACGAAGGTCAGCACGTCCTGCAAGCCAGCATTCTTGATCGCGGCCATGACCGGTTCGACAAAACGTGGGGTCACTTCAGACGGTTTGATCATCACGGTGCAGCCTGCCAGCAGGGCCGGGATTGTATCAATCATGCTCAGCGTCAGCGGAAAGTTCCACGGGCTGATCACGCCGACCAGGGAATAAGGCACAAATTGCGGCGCATGTCGGATGGCGGGATTGCGGCGGCCATCCGTCCAGCCTTCCGGCAGCAGGTTCGGGGCCTGCGCGAGCCAGCCGAATATGGCGCCAATCACTCCATCGACTTCGCGCGCGGCGATGGCGCGGCGGCCCGTATCGACGCTCAGACGTTCAGCGATGACGGCATGGTGCTGGCCGAGCGCATCCGAGAATTCGCCAAGCTTTGCCATGCGGCCATCCATGCCAAGCGCTTGCCAGTCCTGGCCAGCGGCGCGCAATCGATTGCTGGTGCGTTCAATGTCGTCATGGCTGGTCGCTTCGAATTGATAGTCCAGCGCCCCGGTACGCGGATCGCGCGCTTTCAAGAGAGTCATGACTAGCCGAGCCCCAGCGAACCGGGATTGACGATGCCTTTTTCGTCGACGGCCTGCTTGATCGCTTCGACCAGTTTCCACGTCGCCTCTTCGCGGCCTTCCTTATACGGATAGGTGCGGCCAATCTGGAAGTGGGCCCCGCCGCGTTTGCTGAACACGTCGAGGACGACTTGCCGGGCTTTTTCAACGACGGCAGTCGCGTCCGGATTGGCCTCGTGACGCTTGATCTTTTTCATCCACTCATCGCCGACCGTATGTTCGTGGATCGGCCAGACTTCTTCCGGCCAAAGGAAGACCGGCTCGATCAGATAGCCCGTCGTGCCGAGGCTGGTGATCAGGAAGCCGGTGAGAATGTCATGCTGGTCGAGTTCATCCGCCATGGCTTCGAACCCGGCTTCGATCTCGGCCCAGGTGTCCGGGCCTTCCGAGGTTGGAACAATGCCATGGATGGGGACCCAGCGCTCGCCTTGCGGGCCTAGGATATTATTCATCGGGCCGAATGGATTGGCGCGGATGATTTTCGGGATCGAGTTTTCGATTTCCTTGCCGCCCAGCCTGGTGACAATGTCCTTCAGGACCTGGATGTCTTCCTTGACCCCAGTAGCGGATCGCCCCTCGACGCAGACGTGCAGGGAATAGTCGACCTTGTCCATGAAGCCGCGCCCGGCCAGGGCAACTTTCGCCCCTTCGCGCAGACCCTTGAGCAGGGAGCCCTGGCTCTTCATGACATTGGTCAAGGCCTTGGCATCGGAAACCAGGCTGGCGCGCGCCATGCGGACCTTGGTCAGGTTGGGATCGAAGCCAAAGATCTCGCAGGCAATGTCCTCGCGCATCATCTGTTCCATGGCTTTCGCGCAGGCATCTCTCGAGCCGAATTCGAAGCTGGCCGTCTCTTCAGCCTTGGGCAGCGGGATCAGGCGGAACGTGGCTTCGGCTTTATAGCCGAGCGCGCCGGCATCGCCGCAGAACAGGCCGGTCAGATCCGGCCCATAATAGCGCCAGAAGGGCTTGCCATTCTTCGTGCCGCCCGTGCCGGTGCGGACCAGGGTGCCATCGGCGAGGACGACACTGATCGAGAGCAGGCTCTCGCCGGTCGTGCCATATTTGCCCGCACCGAAGAAGGCATTGTTCTGGGACAGGCCGCCGCCAATCGTCGAGCCGATGCCGGAGAGCGGGCCCCAGAAGGGGGTACGCACGCCATGCGGTTTCAGCGCTTCATAAAGCTGCGCCCAGGTCACACCGGCCTGCACAGTGACATACATGTCTTCTGTATTGACCTCGACGACCTGGTTGAGCTTGGACATGTCGAGGATGCCGACATTGTCACGATCCGGCGTGTAGCCCTTGGTGTAGGAATAGCCGCCGCCGCGCGGGTTCAGGGAAATGCCGCGCTCATGCGCGGCGCGAACCGCGGTCTGCATCTCCTCGAGCGTGGTCGGCGCGGCCACGAAAGCTGCGGTTTCGCCCTTGGCCCAGATGTCCTGGCTCATGAATTCGCGATGCGCGGAATCCTCCTTCAACCCGTCTTCGCCGAGTTGCTGTTTCAGGACGCCGGATAAGTCCGATGCGGATTTGATATCGTCAGGCATGAGTCAAAGTCTCCTAGAATGAGGTCGGCGTCCAGAGGCCGAGAAAAGCAGCAATGAGAAGCAGGATCCATATCCCCATGACCAGGGGACGCGCCCGATTGAGGGTTTGGGCGAGATCCGCTTCGGCGGCGGTCGCCTGATCGCCGGTCAGGCCCATAAGGGCCGGGCCGAGCGGTTTCAGAACGACGCGAATACAAAGGCCAAGCGCCACACAGCCCGCCAGTGCGAGCAGTTTCAGTGAAATGAAGAGGGGCAGGGCAAGAGTTCCGATCAAGCCGGCAATGGCGAAGCCGGCCAGAGCGGCGACCATTGCATAGCGGATCCAGCTGTCGAAGGATTTCAGGCCGGCATTCGTGCCCGAATGATCGAGGTGGAGCCGCCAGGCCATGAACAGCCAGACCAGCGAAGCCACGACAATCGCGCTCAAGACCGGCAGGCCGAGGCTGAGCCAACCTTTGCTTTCGGCGAGCAGCAGTCCGGTCGGCAGAGCGAGGATCAAAGCGGTTCGCGGGGCCATGTCGACATCGCCGACAATTTTTGCCGCCATCAGCCGTCGATCGGCGCTGACATCCGGCCGGGTCAGATAATGGCTGCTATAGAACGCGCCCAGGTCGCCGCCTAACCAATAGACGAAGACCAGAACGTGAACTAGCGCAAAAAGGGCCTGATCAAACACGCCGAAACCTCCAGATTTAAATGATATATCATTTAAATCGCGGCTGGCGAGGGGCAGATTGTCACTTTTCGGTGGTCCAGTCGGCTTCCGCTGCATTGCTGCGATTCAGCCGCATGTGATATTCAAACCGATCGGCGCGATAATGGGCGGTAATATCCTGCACCGGACGGCCTTTCGCATCTTTCATGACGCGGTGAATGCGCAAGAGCGGTGAGCCGGGCGCCACGCCGAGATTTACAGCAACAGCCGGCTCCGCCGCCGTGGCGGTAATGGTCTGTTCGGCTTCAACCGGCGCGTGACCCGCTTGTTCCAGAAGCTTGATCAGGGATTCCGTCGCCAGCTGGGCATCGTCATAGCCTTCAGACACGTCATACGGAATGTAGGTCACAAGATAGGAGAATGGCTCACCATCCAGGCGTCGCAGGCGGACAATACGCTGCACGCTCGTAATCTTGCCGGAGAGTTCCAGGGCTTCAGAAATCGCCGGACTAGCTGTGCCAACAGTGCAATCGAGCAATTGGACCTCGGTCTCGACGCCCATTCGAGTGAGACCGTCAATCATCGTCTCGAAGCTGCCTTTCACGGTCGGCGCAGCGACATCATAGATGACCACAGTGCCAATGCCGCGTTGGCGTCGCACCAGGCCTGCCACGGCGAGCTCGTTCATCGCGCGTTTGACGGTGATCCGGGACACGCCGAGCGCCTGGGTCAGGTCCTGCTCCGCCGGGAGCCGGTCATTCAGAGCCATCGTGCCATCCATGATGCGGGCGCGCAGCAGATTATAGATCTGCTGGTAGAGCGGAATACCGGCCGCTTCATCAATATCTGCGGGCGTGAATCTCATCGTCGCTGTGTCAGGCATGGGTCAGGTCCATCAACTATAAATATGGTCTACCGCTCTTGGCTGCAAACTCCAAGCCATGGCCACATTTCGTGCCCTGCGACCGAGTTTCCAATTGATCCATGCTGGCACAAAGGCATAAAGATATACCAAATGAAACCTGGAGGATTCGATGATCCGTTCTTTGTCTGTGTCTGCGCTCTCGGTCGTGACGCTGATGGGCTGTGCCACAACCTATGCCGAAACAAATGAAACGCCTGCTGCCACTGAAACAGCAGCCTATTCTGATGTGTTGAAAGCCTGGGTCGATGCCCGCGCCGGCACAGGTGAGCCGGTACACTGGATTTCGGAAGGCGGGATCTATGCCTATCCTTCCGGCGAAAAACTGTTCGGCATGATTGGTTTTGACAGTTCGACCGTGATCTGGCCGGAGCAGCCGGGTGAGAAAGTCATCCACCTGACGCGAAAGACCTTCGCCTATACGGATGCCGAGACGGGGGAAGTGCTGACCGAGTACAATGGTCAGGCCGTTCAACCGATTGCTTACCCGTATCAGATGATCGAATACCGCTATGAGAATGGTCGCATCTATGGCGACGTGACCCAGGGCACAGGCGACCGGGTTCAGAAAATCATTTCAGAAGACGGGATTGCCGCCCGCAAAATGGGCGATAGCTGGGCCTTCACCGCCGCGGTCTTCCTGGATTTCCCATTGCCGACAGGCGCGCAATATCAGGCCTGGGAGAATTATGACTTCTTCATCCATCCTGAACGCAGCGTGGAAGAGCCGCACCAGATGAGCTGGCAACGTTATGGCGCGCTGCCAGCCTGGGCCGGCGGTGAGCAGGCCATTTATCACTTGCTCAATCACCGGGTCGAAAGTCAGGACGAGTTTCCGCCAGCGCTGCTGGCCTGGGCGCAGGAGAACAAGCCGCAATGGCTGTCGCCGCCAGCTGACCTGGCTGAAATTGAAGCGATCCAGCAAGGTGATCCAACGACAGGTTTTGCAGGTTAGCCGACCGTCGGGTGATCGAGTTCGATCAATTCGTACCAGGTCGCCATATAGCCGCCGACGCCGCCCTGAACGAATATGAAATCATCCTTGGTCACCCACATGTCATAGGACGGGTGCTGGGTGCCGCCCATGCCCGGACCTTCATCATCGACATAGCGGAAGTGGAAACAGTCAAAGGTTCCGGCTTCCACGGTCACGGTCTCGTCGCCCACATATTCAAGGCCGATATTCACTTCTGACGTGATTGGTGGCGTAGCCCCGCGATGATCTGGTGAGGGCAGGAAGACACGAACATTGCGCCGCGTCGGACCGTTCGAACGATCAATCACGCGGCACATCTGGGCATCGCCAATAATCGGATGCGTGCCGAAGCCGTCAAACGGGCCTTCCGTCTCCAGGCGCTGGGACAGGCGTCCAATGGTTGGGCCATAGCTTTCACATTCAATCGTGCCGGATCGGTTTTCATCAAGGTTGAACTTGAACCAGCCGGTTCCCATGAATTCATCGCCGACGGTGAGGCGGACATGGCAATCCATCGGATTGAAATGCTCATCCGTGGAATAGACAATGTCCCGCATCACGGTTGGATCCGGTTCGTGAATTTCACAATGCGCCCGCACGGTCATCTTGCCGTCGCTATGATGGGTGATGTTGAAAATCTCGTCGCCGCGCACCTGGCCCATCATTTCCGGTTTTTTGGATGTATACCGGATCCGCCCGCGAATGCGGCGATGTTTCATGCGATCGGTCATGCGTTCAGACCCTTGGAGATATCTTCGGTCGGACCGCCAGCGGCGCGATGGGCAATGGCCTCTGCGCTCTCCCAGATCTTGCCGCCAATATACTGGCCGATCGAGTTGGAAAATTCGTGATAGGTGATCGTTTCATACATGCCGCACGTGATGTAGGGATCGCCTTCCATCAGGGCCTTGGCGCTGTCCAGATCATCGGCCAGGACCAGAAAGATGGATCCGACCAAGGCCTCACCGCCTGGTTCGCGGATTGGACCGGCGGTGACATAGCGCGTCCAGTATTTCTCGACATGGTCAAGATGCCCCTTCAAATGGGTGGCGCGCGGTTCGGCGCTGCCAGACCCGTCGCGACAGATAACCAGATAGCAGGTCTGGTCGAGACGCGGCACGTGCGGAGGGGTCTCTGGAAAATTCGACATGGCTAACTCCTATTTGAGGACGCCGCTGGCAACCAGGCGGTCAATCACGGCCTGTTGTTGCGCGATGGCATCTTTGCGTTCGATCATTTGCGCGTCCGGTGTGCGATTGGCCGGCGCATGATTGGCCTGTCCATAAGCGCTGGCAAAAGCCGTATTGGGCAGGCGTGAGAGTGTGTTGGTCATGCCGGTCTTGCGGCGCGTGTCGCGCAGCGCCCCGATATCCAGCACCGCATTGGCATTGATCGTTTCACCCTGATTGGCTTCAGCCAGCGAGCGGCCATACCAGTCGAGCACGATCGACATGCCATCGGTTGAGGCGGACGGCACCGGCGTGCCAATAATCTCCGCGCTGTTTGCGGACACGACATAAGCGATATTCTCAATCGCCCGGGCTTTTTTGGTGATGTGTTTCGGAGTCAGGGTCGGGGACCCGACTTCGCTGGTTGGGTGACAGAAAATCTCGGCGCCCTTGAAGGCCTGCATGCGGGCAATCTCGGGATAAAGGACTTCCTCGCTGGCAATCGTGCCGAGTTTGCCGATCTCGGTGTCGGCGACCGGGAAGACGGCGTCTTCGCCATAGACGTCCAGATACTGATCCCAGACATCATAAGGGCTCGGCGTATAGAGCGAGATCATCCGGCGGTAACGCAGGACCGTATCACCGTTCGGCGCATAGATGACATTGGACTGAAAATAGAGGTCCGGGAAATTCGGGTCGGTCTCATAATGATTGGAACAGAGATAGATGCCGAAGGTCTGCGCCAGGCCGGCTAGCTTGTCCGGGAACGGCCCGTCCATCGGAATAGCGGCCTTGTCCTGCCATTCTTCGCGAGTCTCGCCGAGTGGGAAGCCGGTCATCCAGTATTCCGGCAGGACGACTAGTTTGACGTCATAGCCATTGAAGCCTTTGAGAAAACCCTTGGCGGCGCCGATCTGTCCGCGGACGCGATTGATGGCGCGGTCCATTCGCGCGTGGCCATCCTCGATGGAGCGATCCTGATTGACGGCATCACAGACTGTTTGAAGCGCGAGGGCGGTGTAGCGCATGGAAGAGTGTCCTTCAGCAAGAGCCGGCGCAGCGAGGGCAGACGCACCTGCGGTCAGCATAAACGTTCGGCGATTCATGACATCGCCTCCTGGAATTGGGCGCAGCTGGCCTGCGCCGTGGTCAGTGCCAGCCCGTCCATCGCAGCCAATGTATCCAGCACCTCACGGACCGCGTGAAGACGGAACGGCTGGCCGAGCACATAAGGCGTCATCGTGAAAGCAAAGGCGGATGCCCCTTCGGTGGCGTGGAGCGCAACATGATAGGCTGCGGCTTCGATGATCTGGCTCGCCCATTCGTCTTCAGACTGGGTGCGGTCAATCAGCAGTTTGAAATCACCAAGCTCACCATAATGCGGCAAGGCCCAGACAGGCTTCGACGTCGTCCTGAAGGGCAGCGGGCGTTGATCGGCTTCCCAATCGAGACAGACCTCAAATCCCGCTTCGGCGATGAGGTTGAGCGTCTGGTAGCTTTCATTGCGCGCCGGGCTCATCCAGGTTTTTGCTTCGGGGAAGGCCGCACGGGTTTCAGAGATGAGCGCGCGCTCATCGGCTTCACTCAGGCCTTGATGGTGAATGTGGGCGGTTGAGACGCCATGCGCCGCGATCTCGTGTCCGCCAGCTCTGATCGCGTCCAGAAGCGGCGGGTAGCGGCGGGCGATTTCGGCATTCACCGCGAAGGTGGCCTTGATCTGTCGCTGATCCAGTTCGCGCAACAAGCGATAGACCCCGACGCGATTGCCATAGTCGCGTGTCGTGAAATGCCGCAAGTCCGGATAAGGCGTTTTCATCGCGCCGGGATGTTTGAACGGTGTGCCAGGTGGGTTTAGCGAGAAGAACTCGATCGGTACGATAATCGTTGCAAGGGCTTTCGCACCGCTCGCGAGCGCCAGTGGAGCGCGGCGGCCGGCCGGGTCCCAGTCATGGTGCGGATTGTCCAGGCCATGCTTGCGGTGCGGGTAGATCAGATAGTCATCAGGCAGGGGCAAAACCGGTCCCTCCTGTGGCGACGCCGCGCGCGGCAATATCGGCCTGGGTCTGGTCCCAATGCTGCGCGCGATAGACTTCTGCGATTTCCGACCCCGTTGTGAACCAGACATCGTCGCGATGGGAGCAGATATGTTTCAGCGCCTCTTCGAAGACTCGCAAACGGTGCGGCTGGCTGACCAGATAGGCATGCAAGGGGATGCACATCACGGTGCCGGAGCGTTCGCCTTCTTCGAGCAGTTGGTCAAAATGGCGGATCAACAGGTCTGTATAACGTTGCGGGCTGAACCCGTGCACGGAATAGGTGATGACGTCATTGACTTCGAGCGAGTAAGGCATCGAGACCAGCCGGCCTGTTTTGGTCTTGATCGGCTGGGGCTGGTCATCCTGGAACAGGTCGCACGTATACCAGAAATCATATTCCGCGATCAGGTCGAGCGTCTTTTCGGTATGGGTCAAAGCCGGGGCGAGATAGCCGCGAATGCGTTTGCCGGTCGCCTGTTCCACGGTGCGAATGGAGTCTTCCAGCACGGCGCGCTCCTGCGCTTCATCCATGCCATAGGAATAGCGCGTATTGTAAATGCCGTGTGAGAAGAATTCCCAGTTTCGGGCATTCACCGCTTCGATGATTTCAGGATGATGATCGACCAGTCCGATCGACAGGGAGATCGATCCGCGCAGATCATATTTGTCGAACAGGTCCATCATCCGCCAATGCCCGACCGTATTGCCCCAGGTTCGCTGGGAATAGGCGACGACATCTGGATTGCCGCGCGGCCAGCCCGGACGCTTGTCATTATGCGGCGGCTGGAATTCATAATATTCGATGTTCGGGGCGATCCAGAAGGCGAGCTTCTTGCCGCCCGGCCAGACAATCTTGGGGCGGTTGGCATAAGGCCAGTAATCGTAGAGGTTTGGATCCGCGCGCATCAGCCTTGATACCCCGCAATCGCGTCATAGACTTCGCTGACCGAAACCACATCGGCATACTTGATCAGCAGATCGGTCAGATTGGCAAAATGGTAGCTCTCATGCTTGTCGGCGACACACTCGATCGGGACGATGGTGCGATAGCCATGGCTGAGGCTGTCCACGGCGGTGGCCCGGACGCAGCCACTTGTCGAGCCGCCCGTGACAACGACCGTATCGACCTGATGCCAGGTCAGAAAGCTCTGCAATGGCGTTTCGAAAAAGGCGGACGGCATGCGCTTGGTATAGACCGCATCGACGGCCCGATCGATGTTGAGACGATCATCGAACTCAGTGCGTTGAGAGCCGTACTTGATATTCTGAAGACTGTCCGGCGTGTCCGTGCGCGTGCCCCATACGCCCGCATCCGCGGCATTGTCCATATAGGCCACATGGGTCCAGACCACGGGCAGACCCTTGGCACGCGCCGCGGCGGAGATGCCGTCAATATGTTCCATCTGGCGGGGATCGGTAATGTAGCTGGTCTTCGGGAACAGATCCGGACGGGTATAGGCCTTCTGGGGATCGACGTTGACGATGGCGAGCTTGCTGCCAAATCCGAACCGGGCCCGGGCGGGATTGGCGCGGACCTCTTCAAAGATCTCGCGGGCCGTCTTGTCTGAAGTGGCCATGGTCGGTTGGGAGAGGTCTTGCGCCATTCGTTTTTTCCGCTTGTGTTTGTGTCTGTCTCAATTGATATATCTTTTAGCTCATGTCTAGATCCTGAGCATGGTGTTTTGGAAGGAAAAGGTAAATGTGGAAGCTTCTCGGCGTCGCGGTTTTGAGCATCTCGATCGGATCGATTGCAGGTTATTTCCTGGGATACGAATCCAAAGAGCTCGAGATTGCCATGCAAAATAAGGTACACGCTAATCCCGCATATATGATCGTCTTGGGTGAAGTGTTCGATCGCCCGGCCTTCATGGAAGGGTATGCGGAGAAGCTTCCGCCGCTCTACGAGCAGTTCGGTGGTCACTATGTTGCCATTGGCGGCGGTCCGGGGATTGAGGTGCTTGAGGGCGACTATGCCCCACCAAGTTATGTCCTCAGCAAATGGCCCAACGCGCAAGCCGCACGCGATTTCTGGTCTAGCGAAGGCTATGATGAATTACGCCGCGCGCGAATCGATAATGCCTGGGGCGAGTTCGATGTTCTGCTAATCCAAGGCCTGCCGGGCACGCCAGCCGTTCCGCGCGAGTGAGATAATTTTGTCACACAGTCGCGACAAATGACCGGACAAATCTCGCTATTCGGGCGAAAAGGTATATCATTTGAAATGGAGAGATAACCAGAACCGATTTTTGAGGAGATTTCGGACATGAAGAAGACACTGATTTGCGCGACTGCGGCGACCGCTTTGTCAACGGCATTTGCTGCGCCAGTTCTCGCTCAAGAGGAAGGCGATGATAGCGCCCGCCGACTGGGAACGGTGAATGTGACGGCGCAACGCGTCGAGGAAAACCTTCAGGATGTACCCGTCGCGGTCACCGCGCTGTCGAGCGAGCAGATCGAGGACAAGCAAGTCCTGAACATTCGCGACCTCACCGCACAGGTCCCGAATATCAACATCGCGACCAATACGGGTACGGCGAGCGCAGCGCGGATCTTCCTGCGCGGCGTCGGCGAAGATGAAAGCCGCGGCGCGGTCGACCAGGCGGTCGGCATCTATGTGGATGGTGTCTATATCGGCCGGTCTGTCGGTTCGCTGTTCGATGTTGTCGACCTGGAATCGATCGAAGTCCTGCGCGGGCCGCAAGGCACGCTGTATGGCCGCAACACGGTCGGAGGTGCGATCAAGCTGACCTCGGTCAAGCCGCAATTCGAGAATAGCGGCAAGCTCGGCGCCACGTTCGGAAACTTCAACCGGCAGGAATTCAAGGCGACTGCGAATATCGCCATTTCGGATCAAACCGCCTTCCGTTTCACCGGCTTCTCGCGGACCCGTGACGGGTTCCATGAATTGCGCCCGAACGGGCCACTCGCCAGCAATGCGCGAGACGATGTTGGCGCGCTCGATACACAAGCGTTCCGAGCCTCGCTCTATCATGAGTTCAATGAAGACTGGAGCGTCCTGGTCGCCGTGGATCATACCAATGATAATTCCGATCCGATTCCGGACTCTGCAGCGCCCGGAAATGATGCCGACAATGACATCTTCACGATTGAGCCATTGCCAGGCACAACCTGTCCTGCCGCGGGCCTGCTGCCACTCGGCTGCTTCTCGGACTATGCTCAGGAACTGGAAAGCACCGGCGTCATGGCGCGTGTTGAGGGTGTTGTCGGCGGCCTGGATTTCACATCCATCACCGCCTATCGCGAACTTGAAGACGAGTTGAGCACACGTATCGGCTTCCCGTATCTGCAGGAAACCGATCAGCATCAGTTCAGCCAGGAGTTTACGATTGGTCAGACCGGGCAAAGTGCGATCGACTGGATTGCCGGGCTCTATCTGTTCCGGGAAGATATTGCGCTTGATACGGTGTTCATTTTCCCCTTCTCCATCGACTCGACCACCAGTTCAGCCGCCTTGTTCGGTCAGGGTACTTATAACGTGAACGATCAGCTTGCGATCACAGCTGGCGCGCGTGCGACTGTCGATGACAAAGACTTTGACGGGGTTGGACCCTTTGGCTTTGCTCGGACCGACGATGCAGAGTTTGAGAATGTCAGCTATACGATTGGCGCCGACTATCGCTTCAATGATGACATTCTCGGCTATGCCAAATACTCAACCGGCTTCAAGTCAGGTGGCTGGTCGCCGGATGCGTTTAGCGGCACCGCCGTCTTCCTGCCGGTTGATGAAGAAACGCTGGATTCGTTTGAGGTCGGCATCAAGTCGGATTGGAATGACACATTCCGCCTCAACGTTGCGGCCTTCTTCAACCAGTATGAAGGTCTGCAAATCGGTGCGACTGTCCCCGGCCTCGGCTTCACGCGTTTCAATGTTGACGAGACAGAGATTGCCGGCATCGAGGTCGAGGGCGTCTGGCAAGTCACGGACAATTTCCAGCTGAATGGTAATCTCGGTCTGCTGGATGCGGAATATACGTCCCTGACCGGTGATCAGGCCCGAGGCCTGAGCAATAATGGGGCAGGGTGTCCAGCCGGCGTCGACCCGGCGGTCGATGCCCAAGTGATCGATTGTGCTCTGGGCCTCGATCTCAAGAACGCACCGGAATACAAGGCAACGATTGGCGCGCTGTATACTCAGCCTGTCTATCAGGGCGAGTTGATCCTGTCGGCGGATGCGAGCTTTGAGGATGATAGCTGGAGCCTGGTCGCGAATTCACCGGCACATGCCTTTATCGAGATTGATACGCTGATCAATGCGCGTCTGAAATATGCCGATGATCGCGGCTGGTCAGTTGCTGTCTTCGGCCGCAACTTGACGGATGAAGAATATTACCGCGCTTCGTCCGCCAGCTCGTTCACGACCTATGCCTCACCGCCGCTCGAATATGGTGTCGAGCTCGGAGTTGAGTTCTAGGACGATGAATTTCATCGCGACAAAGTTGGCAGCCCCGGTGTTCGCACTGGGGCTGTTTGTGTCGTGCCAGGCGGGGCTTGAGACAGGCGCCGTCGCAGAGGTTACACCACCGCCGGAAGTCTTGCCGTCCCCTGTCACAAGCGACCCCTGGATCATGGCGACGGCCAGCGTGTCTGACTTGGATCAGACCGCGCGCTTCTTTCAGGAGATCGGCCAGTATGAAACCGTCTATCGCGGTCCGCTCGACCGGGCTGAAATCGAGACGCTGGACTTGCCAGATGGCGCTTCAGGTGAAGTCCTGACTCTGAAAGCACCCGGTAGCGATGCCGGCTTCGTTCGCTTGATCCGGTTTGACGATGCGGGGCGCAAGGTGCCGACGCGGCCTGGTGCGCGTGCCTGGGACACGGGCTGCTTCTGGTCCTTCATGGTTCGGGCTTATGACCTGGAGGGCGTCTATGATGATGCCATTGCCATGGGCTGGGGCACAGAGACCCCGATTGCACCCCTGTCCTTCAATGGATCAGAATTGAACATTGTCGTGTTCAAAGGTCCTGACGGATTACAGGTCCAGGCTTATGAGCGATTGAACCGCCCCATTCCTGAAGGGTTCACACCCTTTGAGCGTCTCAGCCGGCCCTTCAACATCATGCAGATGACCCGCGATCGCGAAGCGGTTCGAGTGTTGATGGAAGATGTACTCGGCTTCGAACGGGTCTGGTATGGTCCGCCTTATAGAGATGACGCGCCGACCCTGATGCCGCTCGGCATTCCACAGAACCTGACCACGAGCGTACCGTACAAGGCCGGTATTTTCACGCCGCAGACGCAAACTTTGTATGGGCGTATGGAATATATCGAGATCGATGGCCTGGATGGCTTTGACTATGCCGACCGATGCCAGGCGCCCAATCTTGGTTGGCTGTCTGTGACTTATCCGGTCGAGTCGGTTGAAGCGGCAAAGACGATGATCGAGGCGCGCGGTTGGCCGATCGCGCAGGATGTTTACGCGACCGATCGGCCGTCCGTCGGGGCGGTGGACGTGTTTTCAATCAAGGCACCGGATGGCGCCACGATCGAGTTTGTTGAAACAAAATAGGGGGGCGCGCACCAATGCGGATTCTGTTCCTTTTAGTACTCGGTTGGGGCGCGATCGCGGCGTGTCAAAGTCCAGGCGTCAGTCGTTCAGCCTTGGACGCACAGACGCCGTCGACGACGCAGCGTCTATTTGTGGATGGCGATTATGGGCAAGTTCACGTGCGCATCGCATCCCCGCCAGATGGCGCGACCGAAAAACCGCCGCTCTTATTGCTGCACCCCTCCCCATACTCGTCGGCATTCTATCTCGAATTCATGGCAGAGATGTCCACGGACCGGTTTGTGATTGCGATGGATACGCCCGGGTTCGGCGATTCAGATCGACCAGCGACGCCGCCAAGCATTGCCGATTATTCCCGAAGCGCACTGCGCACCTTGCGGGAACTCGGCGTCTCTGAACCAGTTGATGTGCTGGGCTATCATACCGGCACCCTGATCGCGGTTGAAATGGCGATCAATGATCCGCAGCAGGTTCGCCGTCTGGTCTTGCCCGGTGTGCCCTTCTTTACCGGGGACGCGCAAAAAGCGGCTTATGACCAATATGCCAAGCCTGATACGCTGGATCCGTCCGGTTCGCATCATGACAGCAAATGGGCTTTTGCCAGCGGCGGATTGCAATATGGCATGTCGCTTGATCGCGCGCAGGAACACTTTGCGGATCTCGTGCAGGCCATGCCGCAAAGCGGGCATGCTTATTATGGTGTGTTCAGCTATCCAGGCGAAGCTCAGTTGCCAAAGCTGACTCAGCCGAGCCTGTTTATCGCGCCGACGGGAAGCCTGCTGGAAGAAACACGTGCGGCGCAGGCGATCACGCCGAATAGCGAGCTGGTTATCCTCTCGGAATATCCGCACAACGTCTTCGATCTGGGCGTGCCGTTC
Source organism: Pseudomonadota bacterium (assembly GCA_039188075.1). Taxonomy (GTDB): domain Bacteria; phylum Pseudomonadota; class Alphaproteobacteria; order Caulobacterales; family Hyphomonadaceae; genus Henriciella. The sequence continues at coordinate 8,919 of JBCCZH010000004.1, read as the reverse complement.
ATGGCGAATCTGGCGCGGGATTTCCTGGACGATTAAGGCGCGGCTCTGGCCAGGCTGGAGAGGATCGCGGCCGCGGTCGTCTCAGCATTCTCATCCAGAACCGACCGACTGATCTCCAGCAGCTCAACCAATTTGCAATCCGGGATCATGTCCGCGGCACGGCGCGAGGGGTCGAGCAGGGAAGATTGGGTCGCGATGATGGTCGCATTAGCGTTCAGCGAAGACAGACTGGCTTCCACATCATAAGTGAAGGCGGCATGAAAGGTGGCATTCATGCGCGGGCCATTGCCAACCGTGTCCGCGAACATGGCCAGACTGTGCGCCAGAGGCTGCGTCTCGAGCCGTTTGGTGACCGCCATGTCCCAGGCTTTGGCGAGGCTCTCGATGTCGGGTGAAAGCTCAAACGGTTTGCCGACCATGGGCAAGTATTTGGCGCGCGTCTCCGGATCGAAAGCGGGGACATCGACCATGATGACGTGATCGATCACCTCCGGGGCTTGCCGCTTCACTTCGGCCGCCACCAGACAGCCGGAATGAAAGCCGAGGACATCGACTGGACGTTCTCCGGACATGTCGGCGATGACGGCCAGCATCGAAGCGGCATAGGCCTCGATCGAAGGTTGCGAGCTGCCGCCATCGGATCCGGCTTGCCCAGGATAGTCCGGGGCAATGACACGGCGGTCCCTGGCCAGGTGCGGCAGCAGGGTGGCATAGGCGATCGATCCAAACGGAGCCGGCGAGAAGCAATAAAGATCGGCTTGCTGAGCGTCGCCTGAGGGTGTCGCCATGCGCCAATGGATCTGGCCTTCCGGCCCGTCGGAATAGCCTTTGCGGATCGTCATGCGGAGGTGCTTTCTGTCTGCGCATCGCCATTCATGCGATTCATTTGAGCGACATAGAGTTTGTATATGACCGGCAGGAGCAAGATCGGGATGGTGCCGTACATGATGGGGACAACCGCCACGGCGAGATTGAGATTGTCCTCGCCAAAGACTCGCGAGGAAAGGGTCCCGACGGTCGGGAAGCCAAGCCACAGGCCAGCCATGGAGATTGCCATATAGTAGAGCGCCACGACCTGGCCGCGGATCTGCGCCGGGGTGATCAGGAGAAGGGCGGTCACCCCGACGCTGGAAACCATACCAATCCCCACAGTGTTCACGCAGAGGACCGCATAAGCCGTCCAGCCTGTCGGCATGAACATCGCGATGACCTGGGTCGGGACCATGACCAGCAAGCCTGCCGCCATGATCCGGAACGGGGCGTCACGCATGCCCGCTTGCGTCCATCGATCTGACAGAAACCCCCAAAGCAGGATGTTCGCCGGCCCGATGATCAGGATCGCTGTCGCATTGACGATGGCATAGTATTCGGTCTCCCAGCCCCAGACGCGTTTAAAGGTCGAAGGCAGAAAGCCTTGGCTGTAGGCACAAATCGTCATCACGCAGACGATGGATACAAAGCCAACATAAGTGCCCCAATGCTTGCCCACATAGCCGAGCGCATCGCTGACATTATTGCCTTTCAGGCTGTTATCTTCGACTGTGGTCAGTCGGCGCTCCGGTTCATTGATGAAGAAGAACCAGACCGCCACGAGCAGGCCGGGCAGGCCGATCATGAAGAAGGCCATTTGCCAGGGCGCCAGAAGGCCGAGTAGCGGCACCTCAACCCCTTGGGTCGTCTTCGCCCAGATCAGAATTCCGCCGCCCAGAAAGCCCGCCACGCTGGCCCCAACAACGAGGGCCATGGTGTAAAACGCGATCGGCTTGCCGCGTTCTTCAGGCGGGAAACTGTCCCCGATCATCGAGAAGGCTGCGGGACTAAGTGTGGCTTCGCCTGCACCGACGCTGAGCCGGGCCATGAACATTTGCCAGAAATTCTGGGCGACGCCCGAGAAGGCGGTTGCAAGCGACCAGAAGGCAATTCCGATTCCGACGAGCCAGGTTCTGCGGGCCCGATCGACGAGCCATCCTATGAACAGGCCGGAGGTTGCATAGACGATAGAGAAAGCCGGTCCGAGGATTAGACCGATTTGTTCATCGGTGAGATTGAGGTCTGCCTTGATCGGCTCAATCAGCAGCTCGATGATTTTGCGGTCAGCATAGCTGAACACATAAGCGACCGTCAGCGCGATTACGAGGATCCAGCCCTTGCTCGCCGGGGGATAGGGTTTCGAGTCCGTTATGCTTGTATCGGTCATGCCGCCGCCTCCAGAATGGTGTAAATGACGACCAGATTGTCATCGAAATCGACAATGCCGATCTCGCGGCCGATGCGTCCATCATTGGTTTCCAGGCGCTCTTCCGGATACACGGTCAGACCGAGAGCTTCAGCACCTGCGATAATCGCGTCCGGATCTGCCACGTCCAGAACGATGGCGCTGCGGCGCGGCGGCGGGACGGGGGGCAATGGCACACCCTTGATCTCGGTCAGGGCCATGACGCGGACCTGGTCGCGGGTCGACAGCGTGCAAAAGCCGAGCTCGGCGCCATCCGGGATGTTGAATACTGGTATGGAATAGCTGTTCGGATTATGACCCTTCGTGAAGGCCACTTCGAAGTGCAGCACGTCACGATAGAAAGTCAGCGCGCGCTCGAGGTCAGCGACAACGAAATTGCCGCGTTGAAAACGTATGTCCGGTTTGTCGCTCATCGTTTCTGTCCCTTATATCCAATCCATGGGTTCACCACGCACGCGGCAAAGCTGTTTGCCGACATTCTGTCCGGTATAGAGTCCGGCCAGGGCGGCTGGCATATGTTCAAATCCATCGGTGATCTGCTCGACCGGGCGGACCCGCCCGTCCTGAATCCACCCGGTCATTTCACCCATGGCGCGATCCCAATCGGCGAGATGATTGTAGACGAAGAAGCCGCGCATCTGGCTGTCTGTCCGCCGCAGCCGCGTATAATTGGGCAGGGGATAAGCGCGGTCGCGGGTATACTCGCTGATCGAGCCACACAGCACGATCCGGGCGCGCAGCGAAAGATGGTCCATCGCGGCGTCGAGGATCTCTCCGCCGACATTGTCAAAATAAAGATCGAGCCCCGCAGGAAGCGACGCCGCGATGGCCGTAGCGATGTCTTCTGACTTGTAATCAATTGTCCGCGCGCAACCGAGTTTTTCAGCGAGGGCGCATTTCTCATGTCCACCCGCAATGCCGACCACGTCGCCGCCAGAGATCTGGGAGGCGAACTGGATCACCAGCGAGCCGACCCCACCAACCGCCCCGGACACCAGAACCGTCTCGCCTGGCCTGGGTTCACCGACATTGAAATAGCCAGCCCAAGCCGACAGCCCGGTCATGCCGAGCGCGCCGAGGCCGAGCGAGGCGCTCAATCCGTTTGGTGGCATGGCGCGAAACTTTTCAGCCGCTGTCATGGCGGAGACTTTATAGGTCTGCCAGCCAAGCTGACCTTGTACGACTTGCCCTTCGCGCCAGTCCGGATGCCGTGACTGGACCACCTGGGCGACGCCGCGGCCGTGGAGCACATCGCCAATATCCAGCGGGGCTTCGCCGGCAAAGGACTCACCGCTCATATATCCGCGCATGACCGGGGCAAGGCTGAGATAATGCGTTTTGAGCAGAACTTGACCGGGTTGCAGATCTGGAATTTTCGATTCACGCCAGGCGAAATCCTGTGGACGAACATTACCGTCCGGCCGGCGCGCCACGGTCCATTTCTGGATGCGCCGATCGTCGACTTTCAGGCCGGCTGCAAGATCGTCAAACGTCTGCATCCCCGCGCTCAGTCGTGGATTTTGACGGTTTGATTGACCTCAAAAAAGTAGCCGTCGAGGTCCCAGAAGGAACAGCCAATCATGTCCTTGACCTTGCCATCCGCGCCGGTCACGGACCATTCCCGCGGCTCGCAGTGAATACGGCTGCCGAGGGATCGCGCGCGCTCCAGGGCGCCGCGCGCATCCTGAGAGGCGACAACAAAGATAGGGGCCCCAAACTTGATCTCGGTTGGCAATGCTTCAGGCGCATCCATTTTCGGATCCAGCCATTCGAGCAAGCCAATCATGCCGATCAGGTCGTGATTGGCCTTCAATATGATCAATCGCGTCTGGTCGCCTTTCTTGCCGGCCGCCAACTGTTCGCCGGACAAGGTGAAAGGCGTGTCCATCCACCGATCCATGCCGAAGACCTGCTCGTACCATTCCGCGGCGCGATCGCCATTCCGCACGAGAAGCGTCGTGCGTTTAATATCATCCGTCAATTGATATATCCTTTCCCATTGGGCCTGTTCTAACGCTGGAACGGCCCAATTGGAAAGGGCTAATTTTGAAGGTCGGGATTGACCCGCGTGCGCCTAGTTCGAGAAAGCGAGATCGACCGAGCGTGCCACCGGTTTCAGGAAGTATTCCGCGATGGACCGACGGCGCGTGACGATCTCGGCCGAGACAGTCATCCCCGTCGCCAACTGCCCGACATAGCGGCCAGTGCCGATGGTCGGCTCAGCGAAATTCACCCGGGCGAGGAAATAGACTTCGCCCGTCGTCTCATCGATGAATGTACCTGGAGAGAGAAAGGCAATCTCGCCTTTGACCTTGCCAAACCGGTTCGGGTCAAAGGTTGAAATCACGAGTTCGGTTTCCTGTCCGATATGCACATTGGCAATGTCCTGCGGCAGGATTTGCACTTCCGCGATCAAGGGCGCATCGGCCGGGAGAATGTCGAACAGAACTTCGCCGCGACCAACCACACTGCCAGTGCCGGCCAGGTGGATCTTCTTGACCCGTCCGTCAGTAGGTGCCGTGACGGTCATATTGTCGGCGATGAAGTTGAGCGATTCCAGCGGTTCCTGCAATTCGGCCAATTGGGCGGCAATCTCGGTCCGCTTGGTCGACGCCTCACGGCGGAAGGCCGCGCGCAATTTACTGAGTTCAGATTGCAGGCGAGAAATGTCGGCCTCTGACTGTTCGGCGCGGGCGCGCGCTTCGTTCAGGGCTTCTTCGGCGTTGAGCCAGCTTGATTGCGCGTCGAGGAATTGCAGGCGGGATGTGAATTCCTGCGCATAAAGTGTTTCCTGGATTTCGAATTGCTCGCGTGCGGCATTCGCCTGTTGTTGTTTCGAGGCGATATTTGTTGTTGCGGTATCGCGTTCGGTTTGCGCCACGCGCAATTGCTGTTCCAGCGCGCGACGACCGGCTGAGTGTTCGGCAATCGATTGCGCGTAGAGGGTTTCTTCTTCATCGACCAGCGGCTGCCAGTCAGCTGCGAACGGCGTGAAGTCCGGCGCGCGATTTTCCAGAATGGCATCCAGGCGTTCAGCCGCGATTTCCAGAGATACGTTCTGCGCGGTCAGTTTTTGCAACTCGCCACGAGAGGTCTCCGCCCGCAGTTTCAGCAAGGGATCACCGGCCGAGACCATTTGTCCTTCAGCAACATAAAGCGTTTCGACAATGCCGCCCTCAATGTGAGACAGCTCATATAGAGGTGCACTCGGCACAATCTCGCCGGCAGCGACCGAAAGCTCCCGCACTTTGGCAAAGTTCGCCCAAACCAGAAGCGCAAAGATGAGCGCACTGATCGTAAAGATGAGCGTGCGGGAATAGACCGGGTCCGGCCCCTCTTCCAGTTCAATCGGAAGGGCGAGGCGCGTGCGTTTGCTGACAGTTTCCAGCTTTTCCTGTGTCATGCTTTGCTCCCTGCCTGGGCCGCTTGCCCAGCATTGTTTGAAGTATAGGTCGTCAAGAATTTCGGGACGATCTCGTCCGGTGTGTCGAACCCGGCCACCATGCCGTCCTCGATCCACAGCACCTTGTCAGCCAGGCGCATCAAGCTTGGACGGTGCGTCGTCATGATAATGGTCGAGACGCCGCGTCCGCGTTCCAGTTCAGCCTTCAACGCCGCTTCGCCGCTGTAATCCAACGTATCTGCCGGATTGTCGAGAATGCGAATGGCCGATTTTTTGATGAAGGCGCGGCAGAGTGAGATCCGGCTGGTCAGGGCATCCGGCCAGGCCAGCAGGTTCTGGTGGCTCATCCGCGTCTCGAGCCGCTCTGGCAGATCCTTGCCATAATAGGCGTCCAGACCGAAGCGCTGGGCGATGGCTTCAATGTCGGCATCCGAGGCCTCCGGGCAGGCAAGCCGGATATTCTGGGCGATGCTGCCATGATAGAAGTCAGCGACTTCCAGAGCGGTGCCTGTATTCTGACGCCAGGCGCCCATATTGACTTGCCGCAGGTTGATGCCGTCCACACGCACCAGACCGGATTGCGGCTGATAGAGGCCCATCAGAGTCTTGACCATGGTCGTCTTGCCGGCGCCGCTGGGGCCGCAGACGGCGATGAACTCACCCGGTTCGATCTTGAATGAGAGCTGGCGCAGCGCCGGTTCGCGTTTGGCGTTGAACCGGAAGGCGACGCGATCGAATTCGATTTCTCCGGAGAAGTCCTGAGAGATTACAGGCGCCTTTTCCGGTTCGCGTTCAGGCTGGATGCCCATCAGTCGATCAATGTGCTGGAAGCTCTGAATCGTCTGGCCGAGGACCAGTCCCGACAGGAACATGCCGCGAATGGGATTCAACACTTTCCAGGCCAGCGCCATACAGGCGATCAGGGCCCCCATGCTGAGATTGCCTGAGGCCGCCATGACGGCGCCAATGGACAGGGTCGCAACGCCGGACACGGTGACCAGCGCCTGGGCAATCGTTTCTGTGACCAGATTGAACTGGCGCATCTTGTGAGATGCGGCAGCGGCGCGTGCGCTGGCTTCACGATACTGTTCCATGAAGACAGGCTGACATCTCAGATTCTGGATCTGATCATGATTGGTGACCATCTCGATCGAGAGGTTCTGCAGCGCGATGCGGGCCCGGCCGACTTCGCTGACAGCGCGATTGCTGGCTGGTACGGACCAGGCGGCCAGAGCGACGAACAGGACGATCAATGTCGCCGGGATCAGCACCAGAGATCCTGCCACGAGGTAGATTGCGAGCAGGAACAAGGCCAGGAAGGGCAGGTCAAAAATTGCGTTGACCAGGGCGCCGGTAAAGGCGTCTCGAAAGGCGCCCATCTGACGAATCCGGGTCATCTGATCGCCGATTGCCGAGTTCTCGACAAAGGCCAGGGGCAGGAACATCAATTGTCGATAGATCGCCGTACTGGCTTGCTGATCGAGCCGCGCCGCGAGGCGCGCTTGCAGCCGCGCCTTGATGACTTTCAGGCCGAGATCGGCGGCAATGATCAGGGCAATGCCGACACTGAGCCAGACCAGAATATCCGTGGCGCCTGTCCCGATCGCCTTGTCATAGACATTCATGATGTAGACCGGCAGCGCCAGCAGGAACATGTTGACCAGGAAGCTCGCCGTAAAAATCATGCGCAAATCCTTGCGGAATGCGCTCAAAGCGATTTGAGTCCATTTGCGGGTCTGGCTCGGCTTGTCTTCGTCCGACTTTTCTTCGGGAAAGATCAAGGTGCCGTCGAGCTCGGAATGGGCGCAGGTCTTGAGCAGACCCGTTTCCGGATCGAAGACGCGACAATAGCCTGTTCTATCGGTCTCGCGGATCACTTTCAGACGATGGGCATCGTCCAGCAGGAAGCAAGGCAGAAAGGCCGGTCGCAGATCGGTGCCCTTCGCGTCCGCGAGCGATGTCGTAAAGCCCAGATTGAACAAGAAGGTGCGCAGCGAATTCAGCTCGCCGACGGCATCAATATAAGGTTGTGCTTCGAAGAACCGGCGATCCGATCCGGACCAGCCAATGGCGTCTAGAAAATGCCGCACGCTGCGCAGGCCATCATCACCAGCGATGGCTTTCGACAAGTGTTTTTCCGGCGCGAGTTCTGTTTCTATTCGCTTGTGCCAGGCCTTGAACGGATTTGGATCATTCGTATTGGCAGGGTTGGGTTGGGCCGCAGACATTATGACGCCCTCCCATGGATCAGAAGGTCCGGCGAGGCGCCGCGGGACGCCGCCATCATCATGCCGGACTTGTTTGAAAGTTCGAAAATCACATCTGATCGACGCAGCAAGGAGGGGCGCTGCGTTGCCAGGATCATCGTGACCTTGCCATTGAGGTGCTGCAGCATTTGCGAGAAAGAAGCCTCCGTCTTCGCGTCCAGGCCATTATTGGAAGCGTCAAACAGAATGATGGAAGGTTTGCTGACCACAGCGCGCGCAATACAGATCAATTGCGAGAAGGCGGTCGAGAGTTCCGGGTTTGAACTGCCGAGCAGCTGCGTTTCAAAGCCGTCTGGCAGGCGGTGAATTTCAGACGACAATCCGGTCAGGTCTGCGACCCATTTTGCGTCTTCTGCGGTATAGGTTCCAAACAGGGTGAGATTGTCCAGGATGCTGCCCCGGAAGACCTGTGGGACTTGTCCGACATAGGAGATGAGATTGCGCGCTTCGGCGGGCGCGAGTCCGTTGATGGAAATCTCACCTTCGGTTGGCGAAAGTTCGCCCATGATGCTGCGCAGCAGAACGCTGCGACCACTGCCATCAGCACCTTTCAGCCCGATCAGCTGTCCCGGTGAGATATCCAGATTGAGGTTCTGGAACACCACTTGATCACCTGTGCCATGGAAACTGACATTTCGGATTTTGATCGAGGCCGGTGCAAATTGCGGTTGATGGCGCCTGACCGGTTCGATCACGGCCTCCTGATCAGAAATCTGCGCATAGAGTTTTTCGACCTCGGCCTTTTTGTGATCGTTCTGCACGATCTGCGTCCAGGACTGGAGCGAGCGCATGATCGGCTGCATCATTTGCGATGACAGCAACATGCAGGCGGCGAGGGCACCAATGGTCAGGGATCCGCCGATCACCATCAACGCACCAAAGAAGACAATGCCCAGCGTCATGAGCAAGGCGAACAGTCCGGCGGCCTGAGAAATCGTCTGCGATGACAGAACGTTCTGCTTGAGCTGGAGGCTGCTGGCCGATTGCAAACGCTCGAACCGGCGCATCATCAG
>JBCCZH010000003.1:0-36243 GCA_039188075.1 Pseudomonadota bacterium | reverse complement strand
GCGGTCATTCGCGCCGCGATTACGCTGAAACTGTGTGTCTATGAGGAGACCGGAGGAATTGTCGCGGCCCTCACCACATCCATTCCCGAGCACGAAGGATCAGAACGCAACTGGGACTATCGCTATTGCTGGCTGCGCGACGCCTATTTCACTGTAACGGCCCTCAACCGGCTTTCAGCCATGGGAACGCTCGAACGCTATCTCGGCTATTTGCGCAATACGGTGGCCCATACAAAGGGCGGGCATATTCAGCCGGTCTATGGCGTTGCCCTGGAAGATGACCTGACCGAAGAATTTGCCGATCGGTTGCCGGGCTATCGCGGCATGGGGCCAGTGCGGATCGGCAATCAGGCCGCTGAACACATCCAGCACGACGTCTATGGTCATGTCGTACTTGGCGCGGCGCAGGCTTTCTTTGATGAGCGCCTGTTCTCGAAAGCCGGTGAACTGGAATTCGAGCATTTCGAACAGGTCGGCGAACGCGCTTACCAGGTCTACAACACGCCAGATGCCGGCATCTGGGAGTTCCGCGGCATTGCGCACGTTCACACCTCGTCTGCCATTATGTGCTGGGCCGCGTGCGATCGCTTGGCCAAGATTGCCGAGGCCGTTGGCCGGACTGACCGCGCCCAACACTGGCATGACCGCGCTGAAGAGATCCGCGATACCATTCTCGACCTGGCCTGGAACGAAGATCGCAAAGCCTTTACCGGTGCGTTTGGGCGCGAAGATCTCGACGCGTCTGTGCTGTTAATGGCCGAGATTGGCTTCATCGACCCGATGGACCCGCGATACATCGCGACGGTCGAGCGGATTGATGAGGAATTGCGCGTCGGCAATCACGTCTATCGCTACCGGATCGAAGATGATTTCGGCAAACCGAAAACCGCTTTCACGGCCTGCACGTTCTGGCACATTGATGCGCTGGCCCGGATCGGCCGGATCGACGAGGCACGCGACATGTTCGAAGCGGTTCTGGCCACGCGAACGCGACTTGGATTGCTATCGGAAGATGTCGAAACCGAGACGAGCGAGCTTTGGGGCAATTTCCCGCAAACTTATTCCATGGTCGGCATCATCAATGCAGCCGCGCGCCTGAGCCAGAATTGGGATCAGCTGGTCTAGTCTGCAAGCGCGAACAGAGCCTCGATATCGAGCGCTGCTTCGACGCCATCGGCCAACGCATCGAGCGCTTGCTCGACATTAGCCTTGTAATTGAGCGCGTCACCGGTTTCGACGCCGAGATGGTTTAGCCAGGCCCGGCGAAACTCATCCGATGCGAAGGCGCCATGCAGATAGGTGCCCTGAATCTTGCCATTCGCAGACCGCGCGCCATCGGGTTGACCGGCGAGGATGGCGAATGGGCGCTCAGCGTCTGGTCCACTGGTTTCGCCGGTATGAATTTCATAACCGGCGACGGGAAGATCCAGCTCGGCCGATTGCCCTTCAGACTCAACCACGCGCTTGTTGCCCGTCATTCTGGTCTCGACATCCAGCAGGCCAAGTCCTTCCATTCGACCTGGCGATCCATCATGACCGTCCGGATCCGATAGGGTGCGCCCCAGCATCTGATACCCCCCACAAATGCCGAGCACGGATCCGCCGGCTCGGGCATGGGCGAGGATATCGTGATCCCAACCTTGCTGGCGAAGGAAATTAAGGTCGCCGAGCGTGGACTTTGTTCCGAACAGAATGATCAGATCAACATCGCGGGGCAGGGCCTGGCCAGATGGGATCCACTCGAACGCCACACGCGGCTCAAGCCGAAGCGGATCCGCATCATCAAAATTCGCAATCCGCGACAACATGGGCGCTGCGATTTTGAGCGCGCCTGATGATGTGCGGCTCGGGCTCTGCAGACTGACCGCGTCTTCGGCCGGCAGGCGCGCCGTCGCGCTCAACCAGGGGATAACGCCCAGACAAGGCCAGTCTGTGCGCTGCTCTATGTAAGTCACACCCTCGTCGAACAGACGCGGGTCGCCTCGAAACTTGTTGATGACAAACCCTTTGATCATGCTGGCATCTTCTGGCGAGAGCACCGATTGCGTGCCGACCAGACTGGCAATCACGCCGCCTTTGTCGATGTCGCCGATCAGGCAGACCGGGACATTGGCCTTGGTCGCAAAGCCCATATTGGCTATATCGCGATCTCTCAGATTGACCTCGGCTGGACTGCCGGCGCCTTCGACCAGGATCAGGTCATATTCCGCGCGCAGTCGGTCAAAGCTCTCCATCACCGCGCCCATTAACTGGTCGCGATTGGTCATATAGTCGGCGGCCTGCATCGTCGTCAGGGCGCGGCCATGCACAACGACTTGCGCCGCACGATCGGTTTCAGGCTTTAGCAGAACCGGGTTCATGTCGGTGTGTGGCGCCAGCCCTGCCGCGCGGGCTTGCAAGGCTTGCGCGCGTCCAATCTCGCCACCGCCCGGACAAGCGGCGGCATTGTTGGACATGTTTTGCGGTTTGAATGGGGCCACCTTGATGCCGCGGCGCCGCGCAATTCGACACAGCGCGGCGGTTAGAACGGACTTACCGACATCCGACCCGGTCCCTTGTAGCATCAGGGCTTTTGTCATTGGATACCGCTCCTCGTCACACGCCGTGGGCCAGAGAGCGTCATAGCGAATTAGCCGAGAATGGCGACTGTTGTCTCTGACTGGAAGCCATTAAACGTGGTGGCCATGGCCTGGCCATAAGCGCCAAGGTGACAAATCTCGATCCAGTCGCCTTCGCGTGTATCGGCTGGCAGCTCGAAAGGACCTGCCATCACATCCAGGCTGTCACAGGTCGGGCCAAAGAACCGGAATGCGCTGGTCGGGCCATCAGTTCCGCCTTCTCGATGCCGTTTGACCGGATACTTCCAGGCGCATTGCGCAGCATCAAACAAAGAGCCGTACGAGCCTTCATTGAGATAGAGATCATTGTCCTTGCGCAGCTCGACCCGTGCCAGCGTTGATCCCCCTTCACCGCAGAGGGCGCGGCCGGGTTCGCCAATGATTTCCAGATCGCCAAACCCGAACATCTCAATGCCTTTGCGGATGCGGGCAAAATAGTCCGTCATGGGCGGCGGCGTCAGTCCTGGATAAGCGACTGGAAATCCGCCGCCACAATCGAGGCTATCAATCTGCACGTCGGCCATTTCGAGCAAACCCTGCACATAGGAGAGCGCGCGAATGAAGTCGGCCGGGTCCATGCACTGACTGCCGACATGGAAACAGACCCCGAGCTTTTGCGAGACCGGACGCGCCGCGCGCAGGAGATCCATCGCGGTCGCATAGTCAGCGCCATACTTGCCATCGAGCGGCATGCTCGCCGAGCCACCTTCGGGCAGGGCCAGACGCAAATGCAGGTGCAGGTCCTGCGCATCATTGGTTTCGATCAGGATCTTGCCGAGCTCCGCCGCACAGTCGAATGCAAAGTGTCGGACTCCCGCCGCATAAGCGTGTCGAATGGTCTTCCGCGACTTGACCGGGTGCATCAGATACAGCTCAGCATCGGGACAAGCGTGCAGGACCAGATCGATTTCGCGGATTGAGGCGACATCATAGCCGCGCACACCACTCGCCCAGAGTGTCTTGAGCACAGCCGGGTGCGGGTTGGCTTTGACCGCGTACAGCGTCTTGCCTGGAAAGCCATCTAGAAACTGCTTTGCAGCTGCTTCGATCCGTTGCGGATAAAGGGCGTAAATGGCGTCATCGCCCTCATACGCGGCGATCGCATCCGCAATGGAATTGAACGCCGGCAAACCGAATGGTCGGTCGAAATCCGGGAGCAGGGCAGGTTGAGCACGATTGGCAGATTGAGCGTTAAACATGGGCTGATCGGTTCCGAAAACGCGATGGTGAAACATCGAACTGGGGCAGGGACAGACGCCGCGTTGATCGCGCGTCCGGCTCAGTCGGAAAGGGCGGGCGCTGGCCCGCGATCAATGTTATATAGGCTCGGCGACCGCGGCCATGTAATCGGCATCCTTGGCAAAGGGCCGATGCACGGTCGTGGTATCAAACGCAACATCTATGCGCTTGATCAGAAGCTGCGGAATGAAAGGGCAATGGCCCGTCAGGGGATGAGTCATCCAAGTATCCTCGCAAAGCAAGATCGGCCGAAACCAACATTGAAAGTGAAGACAGTTGGGCTCCCCCGTACTGACAGCTCGAGATGAGCTCGTCGTGGTTCGCTTACTTGTCAGCGGCGCACATATGAAATCCACAGGCTGAGGTCAAGGATTTTTCTGACCTCAGCCCGTTGATTAGAAAGCTTTATCTAGACCACCAGCCGCGCTTTTTCTTTTTCGGCTTGGCCGTCGTTTCGAGCACGGGCTCAGTCGAGATCGGGGCCGGGGCTTCCTCTTTCACCACTTCCGGTTCTGGTGCCGGGACTGGGTCTGCGACCGGCTCAGAGTCTGACACGGTTTCCAAGACAGGGGCAGGCTCTGGTTCGGGCTCAGATTCCGGCTCAATTTCGGGTTCTGGGGCGTCCGCCTCGACCGGGTCGGAATTCTCGACCACCAGCTTGATGGGTGGTTCTTCCTCGGCAATCGCTGGCGCTTCTTCAACCGGGGCAGGGGCGTCTTCTGATGGCAACTCCTCACTTGCCTCAAGATTCGTTTCTGCCGTCTCGGGCGTCTCTTCACTGCGCCGTTTGCGGCGGCGACGACGGCGGCGCTTCTTGCCTTCTTTCGGTTCGCCGTCACTTTCGGCATCCGCGGCTTGTGGTTGTGGCTCAGACGGCTGGCTTGAGGCGGCGGGCATCGCAACGGGTTTCGCTTCCAGTCCCCCTTCAGACGCAACGGGCAGCTCATCAGGTTCGTCGCCGAGCAGATTGGAGACGGACAAGGCCAGTCCATCGAGAAGGGCTCCGCCATCGGATGGCGGTGCGCCTGGATCCAGGACCTCATTCTCTTTGCGACGACGGCGACCTCCGCGGCGGCCGCGACGGCGGCGCTTGCGGCGCCCACCGGAGTCCTCACCCTCGTCTTCCGACGCAATGGCTGGATCGGCTTCTTCCTCATCATCATCTTCGGCCTCAGGCAGGAGATGATCATCCTCATCACCGACCAGATAGTCGGCGCGATTGAATTTCTGGCGACGACGGCGGCCGCTTGACGTCTTGTCTGCGTCGATTTCAAAGTCGCCCGGGATCATGGTGGCTGACGATTTGATCGCGATTGTATAGCCCGCTTCCTCTTCGATCACGGAGAGCAGGTCGCGTTTCGAGTTGAGCAGGTAGAGCGCGACATCTGTCGGCGCCGTCACCGTCATGCCGCGTAAGCCGCCACCGGCCGCGCGGGCTTCGATCGCGCGTAGCAATTGCAGGGCCGACGACGGAATGGACCGACGACGCCCCGTGCCGTCACAGGCCTCACACTTTTCGGATGTCGCTTGCAGCACGCCCGCTCGACGGCGCTGACGTGAGATTTCCATCAGACCGAATTGCGAGATGCGATTGTTCTGCACCCGCGCCCGGTCAAGCTTGAGCGCGTCTTTCATCTTCCGTTCGACGGCGCGATTATTCTTGTTCTCGTCCATATCGATGAAGTCGATGACGACGAGACCCGCCAGATCCCGCAGACGCATTTGTCGGCAGGCTTCCTCGGCCGCTTCGAGATTGGTGTGCAGCGCTGTCTGTTCGATATTGCGCTCTCGGGTCGACTTGCCCGAGTTCACGTCGATCGCGACCAGGGCCTCGGTCTGGTTGATGACGAGATAGCCACCGGATTTCATGCTCACCACGGGTGAGAAGATGGAGTCGAGTTGATCCTCGACCCCTTCCTTGACGAAAAGCGGCGCCTGGGCAGTCCAGCGTTTCACCTTTCGCGCCTGGGTCGGCATCAGCGTTTTCGCCAGGTCCTTGGCTTCGCGATAGGCGCTGTCGCCCTGAACCACGACTTCTTCAATCTCGCGATCGAACATGTCGCGCATGGCCCGATGGACCAGACCGCCTTCTTCGTGAATGCGCTGCGGGGCCGTCGATTCCAGCGTCTTGTTGCGGATCTTGCTCCAAAGCTTCTGGAGGTAATCATAGTCGCGGCGAATTTCGGACTTGGTCCGCTTGGCTCCGGCGGTGCGAACGATCAGGCCCATGCCCTTCGGCACGGACAGATCGTCCATTATGACTTTCAGCCGCTTGCGATCATTGCCGTTCGGGATCTTTCGTGAAATGCCGCCACCGCGTGGCGTGTTCGGCATTAGAACAGAGTAGCGCCCGGCGAGTGAGAGATACGTGGTCAGCGCCGCGCCTTTGTTGCCGCGCTCTTCCTTGACGACTTGCACCAGCAGCACCTGGCGGCGGCGGATGACTTCCTGGATCTTGTAACGACGGGTGATCGAGGTTCCGCGCGATTTGCGGGCGCCGCGGCGGCGGCGTTCCGGCTTGGCGGACTTCTTCTTCGGCGCCTCGTCCTCGTTTTCGGTTTCATCGTCCGAAGCGTCGGCATCATCTTCCGCGGTCGCTTCTGCGGCCTCGGTTTCGTCCGCTTCAGCGTCCGCGTCGTCGTCGTCGCTGGCGGTCGCTAGCTCATCGTCTTCAGCGTCGACCGTATCATCATCGGAATCATCATCATCGTCATCGACTTCCGAATCGATTTCGTCGTCTTCGTCATCCTCTGGATCATCGTCAGCGGCCTGTTCGGCTTCGCGCGCGGCTTCTTCAAGCAGCTTCTCGCGATCTGCCTGTGGCAATTGGTAATAGTCCGGATGGATTTCGCTGAACGCGAGGAATCCGTGGCGATTGCCGCCATATTCGACGAAACAGGCCTGAAGAGAGGGCTCCACTCGCGTCACTTTCGCGAGATAGATGTTGCCTCTTAATTGTTCGCTGCCTGTGGTTTCGAAATCAAAGTCTTCAACTCGACCTTTGTTGACGAGTGCGACACGGGTCTCTTCCGGGTGGACCGCGTCGATCAGCATGAGTTTGCTCATAGTAGACTGCCTTATAGGCTGGCGGCGCTAATACCCTGTTTGTTTGAGGATATTTGCGAATCACACCAGCAAATGTGTTATTAGGGACAGGCAACGCGACGGTCCGGCCTGCTCTGTCTGTAGAGCGGCGCGCAGTTCCGATTTTGTAGGCCTGTAAGCTCATATTATCCGTTCCGGTATCGACGATAGTGCAGGGGGTTAGGCCTGTTCACCCGCCGTTCGGGGATTCTGTTTTTCGCCCCGTTTTCGGGGTTATCCTTACATGCCCTTTCTGATTGTGAATTGAAAGACCCAAAATGCGGGGATGCGGATGAATATTCTCAATATGTTGATAAATCTATGATTAAGGTTGATTGGATTAGAGACAGCAATCGGATAAAAAAGGTGCGTGGGGCGCCTGATTAGCGGATCTTTGCATGCGTGTGGTGACGGTTTTCATTTTGGCAGTCCTGTCGGCCTTTTCCGCCGCAATGGCGGCGGCACAGGTTCAATCCGTTGGCGTTGCCGGCGACGGCGAATTCACCCGAATCACGATCACCTCGCAGGATGCGTTCAAACCCGATATTTTTCTGCGCGACACAGAAGATGGCCGTGTCATAGAGATGGTGCCGGCCCGGTTTCGGCTCGGTCAGGATCCGTTTTTTGCTGAACCCACGGGCGGGGTGTTTGCCTATACGCTCGACACGGATCGGATTGTTTTCGAGCTGGAACAGCCGATGATGGTGATGCGGGAGATCGACTTACCCCCAACCGGAACAGAGACTCTGTATCGATACATTCTGGACCTTTCCGGGGTCTCCGCAGCGCGGTTCCAGGCCGCTGCGAAGCGGGATGCGCCTAGATTTGCCCGATTTGAGGCCGCACGGTTCGCGGATGCTGAAGCAGCGCAATTGTCGCCGACCGTGACCGCCGATATCCCTGTACCGGACACGCCGCAGCCTGAATCACCGTCGACGAAACCGGCGGGTTTTGGGGCGATGATGCAAATGGCTGCGCGGCAGAGGCGGGTGATTGTCATTGACCCTGGCCATGGTGGCCGCGATCCCGGTGCTCTGGCGGTCATCGGTGGAAAAGAGAGCGAGATTGTTCTCGACACCTCCCTGAAACTCAAAGCCATGATCGAGAAAGACCCGCGCTATGTCGTACGTCTGACCCGCGAGACAGATGTCTATGTCGAGCATGAGGACCGGGTCACCATGGCGCGCGACTGGGGCGCTGACCTGTTTATTTCCGTCCATGCGGATGCCGCGCTGAAGCCGCATGTCGCTGGCGCGTCGGTGTATACGCTTTCAACGCGCGGCGAAGCCCGGATTGAGCGCACCGCAGAGAAATATGGCTGGGATATGCCATTCGAAGATGGCAGCACATCCGGCGAGGTCACCGATATTCTGCAAGACCTGACGGTGCGAGAAACGAAATCCAATTCGGCCATCTTTGCTGAATTTCTGGTTCCTGAGTTGGATCAAGCCGGGCCACTTTTGCGGAACACGCACAGACAGCAGAATTTCTTCGTTCTCCTCGCGCCAGATGTTCCAGCCGTCCTGGTTGAAATCGGATTTTTGACCAATCGGGACGATGCGCGCCGGCTCAAATCGGAACGCGGACGCCGCAAATCGGCCGAAGCCATCAAGCGCGCCATAGACGCCTATTTCGATCGCCAAGATTTATTATTTGCAAGTAACTGAGGCGCCGCCTTTTCGTAGGTGCAGAACCGCCTTAGTCTCGCCGTGAAAGCGTGGAATCAGCACGCTCAAGACTTTGTGTGAGAGAGACTGACAATGTGGGCAGCGATCAAACAGCGCGTTTTTACGTGGAAGTTCCTTTTATTCACCTTTCTGACCGGTCTGGTGCTCGCCATTCTGGTCCTGATCGCCTTCTGGATCTGGATGGCTTCACTGGCGCGCACCGTGCCATCCGTAGAGAAGCTGGCCGAGTATAATCCACCCATCACATCACGGGTCCATGCGGGTGATGGCACGCTGATCCACGAGTTTGCGGATGAGCATCGGGTCTTCATTCCGTACGAAGCCATCCCGGATCATGTCATCCACGCCTTCGTCTCGGCTGAGGACAAGAATTTCTTCACGCATCGCGGGCTCGACTATCGCGGCATGACGCGCGGTGTGTTGAACACGCTGCGCAACAAACTGGTCGGCAGCGGCGGCATGGAAGGCGGCTCGACGATTACCCAGCAAGTCGCGAAGAATATGTTGCTGACCCGTGACCAGACCGTCGTCCGCAAGGCGAAAGAGGCGATCGTCGCGCGTCGGATGGAAAATGCGTTCAGCAAGGAACACATTATCGAGCTGTACCTGAACGAGATTTATCTCGGTGGACGCTCGTACGGGGTCGGATCTGCGGCCCTGAACTATTTCAACAAATCCCTGCCGGAGCTCGACCTGTCGGAAGCGGCTGTGCTGGCCTCGCTGCCGAAATTTCCGGGTCGCGTGAACCCTTACACCAATCCGGAACGCGTGCTCTTACGCCGGAATTACGTTCTCAATCGCATGGTCGACGATGGCTATATCTCGCAGGAGGATGCGGATGAGGCCAAAGCCAAACCGCTGAACACAACGAAACGCCTCTACGGACCAGAATATGCTGCCGCGACCTATTTCGTTCAAGAGTTGAGACGGCAGCTGATCGATCAATATGGCGAGGATGAGCTGGAAAAAGGCGGTCTGTCGATTCGCACGACGATTGATACCAAGCTTCAGCTCGCGGCTCAGGAAGCCCTGCAGATCGGGCTCGAAACTTATGATCGCCGCTACGATTACCGCGGCCCGCTGACGGCCATCGATCCGGCGGCTGAAGATATGCTGGAACAGTTGAATGGGGTTACTTTGCCGGGCGGATACGGATCCTGGGAACGCGCCATGGTGCGTTCGGTCTCGGATGGCGGGGCCGACCTGGTCCTGCATGATGGGCGGACCGTATCGATTCCAGCCGAAGACGTTGAATGGGCGCGCACCTATGTCCGGTCGAGCTCTCAAACCGGTTTGCGTGCGGGGGATGTCGTTCTGGCTGAAGTGAGCCGGCAAATCCTGAGCCCTGAGGAAAGCGCGTCGACGCGTGAAGGCATCAGCGCTGACGATGACCAGACCAGCGTTCCGATCGAGCCCATCATGGTGCCGGTTGGCCAGGCTCAGTTGAAACAGATCCCGGAGCTGGAAGGGGCCATCGTCGCGCTCGACCCGCATACCGGACGCGTGCTGGCGATGATGGGCGGGTATTCCTTCTTCAAGAGCCCGTTCAACCGGGTCACGCAAGCGCGCCGCCAGCCGGGGTCGTCCTTCAAGCCCTTCGTCTATGGCGCGGCGCTGGAGCGGGGCTATACGCCGTCGGTCCGCATCCTGGACTCGCCTTATGTCTATTATGACGAGAATACAGGCGAGGAATGGAAGCCGGAAAACTATGCTGAAGGGCTGAGCTATGGCGAAGTCACGATGCGGGTGGCGCTGGAAAAATCCTATAACCAGGTGACTGCCCGCGTGGCGACGGATATCGGCATGGAGGCCGTATCGGAATTTGCCGAACGCTTCGGCGTCTATGACCGTTTGCCGCCTTATCCCGCCATGTCGCTCGGCTCTGGTGAGACCTCGCCCTGG
Organism: Pseudomonadota bacterium; assembly: GCA_039188075.1. Lineage (GTDB taxonomy): Bacteria > Pseudomonadota > Alphaproteobacteria > Caulobacterales > Hyphomonadaceae > Henriciella. Next base: position 25,712 of record JBCCZH010000003.1, on the reverse strand, counting down.
CGGCTGTCCAAGGCCTATGCCGCCTTCGTGAATGGCGGCAAGGAAGTTACGCCAACCCTGCTGGACCGCGTCCAGGACCGCCGCGGGGTCACGCTCTACAAGCATGACCAACGCGAATGTGAAGGCTGTGAAGCGACGGAATGGGATGGATTGGCCCCGCCCATCCTGCCCGATGATCGTGCTCAACTGGTGGATCCCATCATCGCTTATCAGGTCGTTCATATGCTGGAGGGCGTGGTCGAACGCGGGACCGGACGTCGGGCGCGCCGGATTGGCAAGCCGCTCGCTGGCAAGACCGGCACAACCAATGATTATGTCGATGCGCTCTTCTTCGGCTTCTCACCCGACCTCGTCGTCGGCATCTGGACCGGTTTCGACACGCCGCGGACATTGGGTGAGGGCGAAGGCGGCGGCGCGGTTGCCGGCGTCATCTTTACAGAGTTCATGGAACGCGCTCTGGCCGATGAGCCAGCCATCCCGTTCCGAATTCCGCCCGGCGTCCGACTGGTCTCTGTCGATGCGACGACAGGCGGTCTGCCCACCTTCGACTCTCAGGAAATCATTCTGGAAGCCTTTCGACCCGGCACGGAGCCCGGCCGAGTGTTTTCGGATAATTCCAATCTCAGCCTGTCGGGCGTTGGTGACAGCTCCATCTTCCAGAATTCCATCCCGGTGGAGCCACAGATTGATCCGGAGACGGGCGAGCCGATTATTTCGGACGTGATCGAGGACAATATTGATGAGGACATTTATTGACCTGAGCCCGAAACGCCTCCATTTCGACGGCTGTTTCAAGTTTCAGGAAATCAAATGTCAGCTGAAATTCTCGCCCTTGCCGATCAAATCAAGCAGTCCTCAGAACTGCTGAGGAGGCGTCTTTGACTGGGATGTCGCCAGCAAACGTCTTGATGAACTGAACGCGCTCTCCGAGCGCCCGGATTTCTGGGATGACCCGGAAGATGCCCGTAAATTGATGGCGGAACGCCAGAGACTCGAAACCGGGATGCAAACGGTTGAGGAGTTGGAGCGTGAAGCTTCTGATGGTCTGGAACTGCTCGAATTGGCGGATGGCGACGAGGACATGCTATCCGATATTGTCTCGACCCTGCGTCGTGCCGCTGAAAAGGCCGAAAAGGCCGAATTGGAAGCCTTGCTGTCGGGGGAGGCCGACGGGAATGATTGTTACCTCAACATCAATTCTGGCGCAGGCGGGACAGAAAGCCAGGACTGGGCGTCGATGATCCGGCGCATGTATGTGCGCTGGGCCGAGCAGTCCGGCTACAAGGTCGAGGAAGTCGAAAGCCATGAAGGCGATGAGGCAGGCATCAAGTCCGCCACGCTGCTGGTCAAAGGCGAGAATGCCTATGGCTGGCTGAAATCGGAGCAGGGGGTCCATCGTCTGGTCCGGATCTCGCCCTTTGACAGTTCCGCCCGCAGGCATACCAGTTTCGCGTCAGTTGCGGTCTCACCGGTCATTGATGACTCTATTGATGTGGAGATCAATCCTTCCGATGTTCGCACCGATACGTATCGCGCGTCAGGCAAGGGCGGTCAGCACGTCAACAAGACGGATTCCGCGGTGCGTCTGACCCATGAGCCAACCGGCATCGCCGTGGCATGCCAGTCGGGTCGCTCGCAACATCAGAACCGGGCGTCAGCTTGGGAAATGCTGCGGTCGCGCCTGTACGAACTGGAATTGCAGAGACGCCAGCAGGCCGCGCAGGACAGTCACGATTCAAAGACCGAGATTGGCTGGGGCCATCAGATCCGGTCCTACGTTTTGCAGCCCTATCAACTGGTCAAGGATTTGCGCACCAATCACGAAACATCAGACACAGGTGGTGTGCTGGACGGCGATTTGACGCCCTTCCTGAGTGCTGCGCTGTCGCACGCCCTTGGCGACAGCCAGGCCGAAGCGACGGAATAAAAAAGCCGGACCCGAAGGTCCGGCTTGAATTCAATTGCAGCGTGAGACCGGATCTAGGCGTTGCCGGCCGTATCTGTGGTCGGTGTGACAGGAGAGAAACCTGTCGGGGCGCTGGATTGTTGTGGCGCCGCAGCCGCTGGCTTAGGGGCGTTTTCTTTCAGCGGGTTCTCTTCGCGCTTGACCTGTCCTTCAAAGCTTGCATCCGGCTGAATGATCAACGCCGCATGGAAAATGTCGCCCTGGACGCTTGCGCCGGTCTCAAGCTCGACCTTGCGGGCGCGGATAGAGCCAACAATCTTGCCCTTCACGCGCAGCGTTTCGGCTTTGACTTCGCCCATGATCTGGCCGCTAGAGCCAATCGTGACGTCACCGGCTGAAATGTCGCCTTCGACCTTACCGTCAATTTGCAGGGCACCTTGTGACTTGATCGAGCCTTTAATCTCGACGTCAGAGCACAGAATGGATGCGCCGACACGGGCTGCGGGTTTCGACGAAGCGCCTCGAACAGCGTCTTGCGCTGGAGTGAAGCCGGGTTGCTGGCCGTCGCCTTTAGTCTTCGTGAACATGTTTACCTGCCTTAATGAACTCTACTGGATTATACTGTTTTCCATGGAACAGCACTTCATAATGAAGGTGCGGACCTGTGCTGCGCCCGGTCGACCCCATGGTACCGAGCTTATCTCCGATCACGACCTCTTGACCCTTCTTTGCCACAATACGTTTAAGATGGGCATAACGAGAAACAAAACCTCCGCCATGATCAACGTCTACAACACGACCATACCCTGATTTTGTTCCGGCATAAATGACTTTTCCGGGACCCGCCGCCACGATTGGCGCATTCCAGCCGGCGCCCATGTCGATTCCGCCATGCCAGCTAGGACGCTTGCGGAACGGGTCGATCCGCATCCCAAACGGTGACGTCACGCGAGAGGGGATGCCGATTGGCGTGGCCAAAGGCAAGTTATTGACCAGATCCTCAAAATACCGGGCTTCTTCCATACGGGCCGCAACCTGAGCGACGCGAACAGCAAACCGCTCTTCTTCCGGCGTCGCGAACTGGCCAGACATCAGGCTTGAGAAACTCACAGCAGGGCCGCCCATATTCTCGCCGCTGGAAATGCGACCGGCGCCAACCTTGGTCAGTTGCAGAATGCCGCGCGCGGCTTCAGCACGTTCCACCGCAATATCTTCGATTTCGTCGAGGAAGACGTCCTGTTCGTCGCGGATCTTGCTGACATCGCCGCGCAGTCCGACTTGCGGCAAACGGCTTTCGACCTGAGCCAAACGCTGCGATTGCCGAGTGTCTGCCTCATCGATCGAGGCGGTCACCAGGAGGGATGCTGAGTTTCCCCTTAGCGCTGAAGCCTCTAATTCGCCGCCCGTCTGCAGGGCTTCCAACATGGTGGCCAGCGTTTCGTGTCGGCGCTGGAATTCGAGTGTGGCGTCCTGGAACGCCTCGGTGCGTTGTTCGAGTTGCGAGGTGGACAGCGCTTCCTTCGCGCGCAGATCCTGGACCCAGCGTTCCAGGCGATTGACTTCGCTGGCAGCGGATCCAACCGCGACCGACTTCTGGCCGAAAACGACGGTTGCAGATGCGAAAAGCGACCACCCGACAAGGGCAGCCGCAGCACCGGCGAGAATGATCTGTTGAAGCGGAGAGATCGTGAAATAGCGAACTGTACCACCGCTGCGGTGATAAATTTGCCGCTCCGGGAAAACGCGGCGCACAAAGTCAGAGACTTTTGTCGTCGATTTCATTCTACGCACCTATCCGCAGGTAAGACGCCGTCTTGGGTTGGGGCGCAACAACGTCTTGATTGGTGATGAGCCACAGTAACCTCATTATAATCCGGACGAAAAGCCCCCTTTTGCGGTTTTCTGGCCTTCAAATAGCCTGTTTCGGTAAAATTCGCCTTAAAGAGTTTTCATTTGACGAATCAGCTCTCCAAAATTTCCCGAGTCGCTGCAAAAACCGCGGCTGCATGGCCTTTTACTTTAACTTTCCGCCACGTTGCAGCGATCGTGCCATCTGCCAGAACGAGGAAGGTTGAACGCTCAATCCCCATATATTTCTTGCCATACATGTTCTTCTCGACCCAGACGCCGAATTGCTCACAGGCATCCGCGTCTGCGTCACTCGCCAGAATGACCGTGAGCTCTTTCTTTGTCTTGAAATTGGCGTGGCTTTTCAAACTGTCCTTGGACACGCCGATGATTTGCACGCCAAGCGCTTCAAATTTGGGCAAAAGGGTCGAGAAATCGATCGATTCCGTTGTACAGCCCGGTGTGTTGTCACGCGGGTAGAAATAGACCACATGAGCGGCACCTTCGGGTGCACCCAAATTGACGCTTTCTTCATCGCTGACTGGGAGGGTGACTTTTGGTGCTTTGTCGCCTTTTTCTGGTCGGTTTGTCATGGCATGTCTTTCATGTCTGGAGGGACGGGACCCGTTATTAGTGCCGCAAGGCGATGTGTTGAATACATGGAGCAAATGGCTTGGTTCGCCAGACCACGAAAGTCATATTTTTAGAGGCCCTTGGTGTGCTCTCGCTGGTCTTGATGGCCGCGGTCGGGATTCTTGCATTCATGCTGGCCAGTGGTCCGGTCGAGCTTGGCATCTTTCGCGATGATGTCGAACAGGCAATCACCCGCTCCCGTGATGGCCGACCGGTGACCGTCGAACGGTTGACCTTGCAATGGTCACCTTCTGACCGACGCGTCTTTGTGGTCGCAGACGGATTGACTCTAATGGACGGCGAGGGCCGCCAGGCTGGCTTCGCCCAGACGGCTGAACTGACCCTGGATGCTGGCGCGATTATTCTCGGACGTATCGAATTATTGGCCGCGGATCTGAACGGAGGCTGGATCAACGTTCAGAATACAGCCCCAAACAAATGGACATTCGCGGGCGATCCCTTGCCCGAAATTCGCGCTGCAGCTTTGCCGCAGACTCCCCAAGACTGGCTTGAGCGGGCCAATACGTCGCTTTCGGATATCCTGATCGGACTGCAGGCCTTCGATGCGACATTTGATCTGGAAACACTGGAATTTTCGGAGGTCGATCTGCGCTTTCTGGACGCGGAGTACGAGGCGATCGGCGCGATTGAATCAGCAGCAGGACAGATCCGGCACCTCGATCAGGATATGTCCCTACAATTGTCAGGCGCGGGGGAGGGTGTGGGACTGCCGGAAATATTCAGCATCTCGCTCGATACGGCTGACTCCTATCAGACCATGCGCGCCGTCATGGATGTCGGCGTGTTGCCGATCACGGATCTGGCGCAACGATTTGGATTCCCTGGCGTTGAGCAGAGCGACCTGAACCTGGACACATCCTTTGTCGCTGAGGTTGATCGCGCGAACGGATTGCAGCAGCTCGGAATGGTGATTGCGCGCGATAGCGGCGCGCTTCGCATCGATGCGATTGACGAAACCATCGATGGCATAAGCGCGTCTCTGGCTTATGTGCCAGCCGAAGATCAAGTCCGCATCGATTTCCTGCAATTACAATCTTCACGTCTCAATGGCCGTTTCGAAGGGGCGCTGACCAACGTCCTGGCCCAGAACGCGCTGAGGCGTATCGAGCTTGAGTCCGAGGCGCTGACGCTGGACTTGAGCAATGTGTTTGAGGCGCCATGGAGTGTCGAGAATGTATTGCTTGCCGCCGATGTGTCTGATGACTTTACCGTCTTCGCCGTCGATACGCTGGAAGCGGATATCGATACAGCGCGCCTGCAGGCCAATGGCGAGATTGATTTCAGTGTGCCGCACGAAGACGGCGAAATCCCGATCACCCTCGATGTCACGGCTGAGCTGGTCGGCGATATCAGCAAGGAGACCATTCTCGCCTATTGGCCTGTTCGACTGGGCCGGGGCGCTCGGAACTTTGTCACACAGCGCCTGATCAACGGCAATGCAACCGGAGCCACGGCCGTCCTGACGCTGAAGCCGGACAGCATGGCAGAAGGTTATCTGCGCGATGAGGATTTGCTCGTCACGTTCGGATTTGAAGGCGGGGAGGTCGAGTTCTTGAGTGACATGCCGCATGTCGAGAATGCGGTCGGTACTGGCCGCGTGTCCGGAAACGCGCTCGATATCTCACTGATCAGCGGCACCTATGATGACTGGGTCCTTCAGTCCGGCGCCTTCGCCATGCCAGCCTTCAATCCGGGCGGGCAGGATTTCACCGTCACGGCCTATGGCTCAGGACCGGCCGTCACGATTTTGCGGCAGCTTTCAGACTCGCGGCTCAGGCTGCAGGAGCAAACCGGTTTCGATCCCGAACGGGTGAGCGGTGAGGCGACAGCCTCGTTCAAGCTGACGCGCCCGTCGCGCGACAATGTTTCCTTGTCAGACCACATCATGGAAGTGCGCGGACAGATCCGCGAAGGTGGCCTGAAAGCAGCAGCGGGTCCGTTTGATTTGACGGAAGGCAGCGTCAATGTCGATGTCACGCTGGAGCGCATGATCCTGACCGGGTTCGGCAATATGGGCAGCGCTCCGGTTCAGTTTACCTGGCGCGACGCGTTCAATGATGGGGATCAACCTGCGGACCTGTCTGCTACAGCGGTACTGACCTCCGATGTGCTGAACGTCTTTGGCCTGGTCGGCCGCGCGTTTCTGACCGGCGAAGTTCCGGTTGAGATGCAGGGCAAAGTCGGCGCCGCTGGCCTGCAATCAGGAACCTTTGCGTTTGACCTAAGCGATGCCCGGCTTGATCTGGACGAAGTCGACTGGGTGAAGCCCGCTGGCGAGAATGCGCGCGCGACCTTGAACTATACCGGTGACCTGCGTGAGCAGGCCGCGGCCTTGCGATTTACGGCGGAAGACGCCTCGCTCGATGGCGACTTGCGGCTCGGCAATGATGGGCGTTTGCAATCCCTTCAATTGCGACGCCTGTTCATTGATCGCTCCCTGGATGTGTCCGGCAGCATCAGCCGGACCGAACAGGACGGGTTTAAAATTGAACTGGACGGCGCCTATCTCGACATATCCGGTCTTCTGGCCGAGCTCGGCGCGGTTGGCGGGCTGGAAAGTGGTGATGCAGGTGTGGACCTTTCCTTTACGGCCAATGTTGAGCGATTGCGCTTGCGGCGGAACCTGGACCTGATCGGATCCTCGCTCTTGCTCGAGACCACCAAACAAGCCGGCTTTCAATCCTTGCGTGCGAGCGGCAACACGCTTGCGGGTGCAACCTTCATTGCCAATCTCGATAATGAGGGGCCGGGCCAGCCACTCGCTCTGGAGCTGAAGACCAGCGATGCGGGTTATCTGGCAAGCGCGTTTTTCGGGGTCGACTTCATTGAAGGCGGCATTCTTGATCTGCGCGGGTCCTTGGCGACGGCGAGCACGCCGGCTGTTTTGCGGGCGACCGTTGAAGATACGCGCCTCACCAATGCGCCCTTCTTCACACAAGTCCTGTCTCTGGCTTCTCTGCGCGGTTTGACGGACACGCTGTCGGGCGAGGGCGTTTTATTCTCCCGCATCGAGGCGCCGATCACGATTGGCGGCGGGCGTTATGTCATCAATGGTGGCCGGGCGCGCGGCCCCGCTTTGGGTTTGACGGTCAATGGCTGGATCGGCACGGATGGCCAGGGGATTGATCTGAACGGGGTTCTGGTGCCGAGCTTTGGCGTCAATTCGATGCTGGGCAACATTCCCGGCTTCGGCCAATTATTCGTCGGACGGGAAGGCGAGGGCGTCTTTTCGATCACTTATTCCGTGGCCGGCACGCTTGAAAAAGCACAAGTCGCCGTTAATCCGCTCTCAGCCGTAACGCCCGGTATTTTAAGACGTATTTTCGAAAATCCATCGGATACCAGCATCCCAGAATCGCTGCCCGTTGATCCAAATCTGAGGCCACCCACCGCCAAACTGCCGGACTTGCCGGATGAGGAAATCCTGTCGCCAACGCCGGGCAGCGGTGGCTAGACGGGTTTGACCAGAGCGATCCGCTTTTTGCCGACCTGAACCTTGAACGCGTCCACCTCTGTGAGGATATCGGTCCAGGCATGGGTTTGGTCGGCTGCGATCTTTTCATCATTCACGCGCACCGCGCCTTCGCCCATCTTGCGCCGGGCTTCGCCATTTGAAGCCACCAATTCCCCCGCGCGCAGCAGCGCGGTTGTGGTGGGCCCGTCAGCGAACTCAGCCGTCGCGATTTCAAAGGTCGGCAGGTCCGTCGAAACGCCGCCGCCGGTAAACGCCTTGCTTGCAGCGGCTTCGGCGTCCTTCGCCGCCTGTTCGCCATGAAGCAGCGTGGTCGCAGCATTCGCTAAAGCAATCTTGGCTTGATTGATGTCAGCGCCCTGCAAGGTCTCGTAATGCGCAATCTCATCAAGTGTGAACTCGGTGAACAGTTTCATGAACCGGCCCACGTCTGCGTCTTCCGTGTTGCGCCAGAATTGCCAATATTCGAAAGGGCTCCGCTTGTCGGCATTCAGCCAGACGGCGCCATCGGCGGTCTTGCCCATCTTGGCGCCGGACGCGGTGGTGATCAGCGGCCAGGTCAGGCCGAATCCCTGGCCACCATCAGCCTTGTGGATCAGATCGACGCCGGCAACGATATTGCCCCATTGATCCGAGCCACCAATTTGCAGCTGGCATCCCATGCGGCGATTGAGCTCGAGGAAATCATAGGCCTGCAACAGGGTGTAGTTGAATTCGAGGAACGTATAAGGCTCCTCATTCTTCAGGCGGCGCGCGACAGTTTCCTGTTTCACCATCGTGTTGATGGTGAACAATTTGCCGATGTCGCGCAGGAACTGGATATAGCCAATCGCACTCAGCCAGTCGTCATTATTGACCATGACCGCATCCGTCGGGCCATCGCCAAAGGTCAGGAAGGGTTCAAACGCCTTGCGAATGCCGGCCGCGTTTTTCTCGATTTCGGCTTCGGTCAGGATTGGCCGCGACTTTTCCTTATCCGTCGGATCGCCCACTTTCGTGGTGCCGCCGCCAATCAATACGATTGGCTTGCCGCCAGCTTTCTGAAAGTGGCGCAAGGTCATGATGCCAACCAGGGATCCAACGTGCAGACTGTCCGCGGTCGCGTCGCAGCCATAATAGCAAGCCGGGACGCCGGTTGAGCAATAGGCATCGAGCTCCGCCGTATGGGTCGCTTGCTTGATAAAGCCACGCTGATCGAGCGTGCGCAGAAAATCGGATTTGAAGTCGCTCATCACATTCATCCTTGGTGAAGCGGCGCGGTTAGCATGACTGGCGCTCGGATAGAACCGATAGAGGGCAGAAAAGTCGGATTTTTTCCGGGCCTTGATTGGACCCTAGGGGTAGCGATGGAAGGGCGTCGACTCGTCGCGCCAAGCCGCCAAGTCTTGCGTGAGCTGACGGTCGAGATCGTCCGGCGTCGCGGTCGCATCATCGACCCAGAGCCGAAGTTCGTCTGAGCCATTGATGATGTCGATGGCCGGGTGGCCTTCAGTATATTCGTACTTGAAGTCGAGCCCGCGCCAGATGGGGTAATCGGGATACAGGCTGCGAACGGCCTTGAAGGCGAGCGCTGTGACCCGCCAGGATTTGAAGACCTCTGGATCGAAGAAATCCAACTCCGCATGGATTTGAAACCCTTCGCACAAAGTGCCCACATGTTTGTGGAAAGTCGGCTCAAACCAGGCCGGACGCAGTTTGCAGCCGCGCAACCAGTCTGGCGCCAGTCTTTGCATCTCGGCAATCAGGTCATTGGCGTTGAGATCAGGCGCGCCGATGAGTTCGAGCGCGCGGGTCGTGCCGCGCCCTTCCGAGAGTGTTGTGCCTTCCACCATGACCGAACCGCCATAGGCGCGCGCCATGTTCAAGCTTGCCGCATTCGGGCTGGGATTGATCCACGGCCGTTGCGCCACCGGCCAACCGAAGCCGGGACCTTCGGAGGGCGCATAGCCTGTCATCTCGACGACATGATATTCAACGTCCAGCTTCTTGTGATGGATGTACCAGGCGCCGAGTTCGCCCATGGTGAGGCCATGGACCATCGGGAATTCGGCGGCGCCGACAAAGCTCTCCCATCCGGGACGGAGGGTGAGACCATCAATCGGTCGGCCGGCCGGATTGGGGCGATCGAGCACCCAGACCGCCTTGCCATATCGCGCCGCCTCTTCGACGACATAGACCAGGGTCGTGAGATAGGTATAGACGCGGCAGCCGAGGTCCTGCAGATCGTAAAGCACGACATCCAGCGGCTCGAACATGCGCTCGGTCGGGCGGCGATGTTCGCCATACAGAGAGAAGATCGGAATGCCGAGATCGGGATCGCGATAATCCTCGGTCTCGATCATATTGTCCTGCTTGTCGCCGCGCATGCCGTGCTGAGGGCCGAGCGCGCAGGTGACGTTGACATCATCCAGACGGGCCAGCGCGTAAAGAGAGTGATCCAGCGATGCGGTCACTGAAGCCGGGTGGCCAACCACGCCCACGCGTCGTCCCGCCAGGCGGCGGCGCAGGTCATCTTCCTGCAGCAAGCGGTCAATCCCAAACTGAAAGCTCATGCTCTAATCCACTGTAATTTTGAACGTCTCGATATGATGAAAATCCGGTTTGATTAAGGCGTGGTGAAGAGCCCAGAAAGAGTGCGTCCCGTCCGTCGCTTCAAGGATCGCGGTGGGGCCAAACAGAATAGGGTGGTCGCCCTGTTCGGGTAAGCCCTCGGGCAAGGTCACCTGAACGATCGCAGAATTCTGATCGCGGCTGGAGTCCAAGATCGGCGCGGGGCAGGTCAGTTGGGTCTGGTTGGAACGATATCCGCAGAATTGATAGGCCGCCCAATCGCCGTTGGGCGCAAAGTTGAACTCGACATAATGATCACTGTCCCGCGCGCGGAAGAAGGCCTCAAAGCAGGTTGTCTTCCAGAGTTCATCGCGGCGCTGTCCACCATCCTGTGCCGGCCAGACCAGTTTCGACAGATCGCCGGTCAGGCGATAGGTGATCTTGAAGCCATGCGGGCTGCGTACCCACGAAATCGTCAAGGCGTCGACCCAAGCGCTCGGCGCAATGGGATGGCTTTTCAGATGTGTCAGCTCAGTCGCCATGAATCCTCATTGCCAGAAGCGCGCTTCTAGCTAGCTGATTCAATGCCTCTTGTAGAGCCTGGCTTAGCCTTGCGGGGTATTGTCTTCCGGCTTGAGCGGCAGCGCCCGCGGGATTGGAGGCTTCCGGCTGCCGGCTTTTGCAGCCGCAGCTTCGGCTTCCTTGCGGAGCTTTTCTTCATCCTCGATCAGACGACGATCGACATAGGCGGAGCAAATCTCGATCAGTTCGTCCTGCTTGTCCTGGAAGAAGTGATTGGCGCCTGGAATGCTGGCGCGCTCAATGCTCTCACCCTTCTGAATGCGGACCTTGGTCAGGGCGCGTTCGACATCTGACGGTTTCGAGATGGCATCTGACTCGCCGGAAATAATCAGGCCGGATGCCGGGCAAGGGGCAAGGAAGCTCAGATCATAGTGATTGGCCGGCGGCGCAATGGCCAGGAAGCCATCAATCTCAGGTCGGCGCATCAGGAGCTGCAATGTGATCCACGCCCCGAAGGAATAGCCAGCGCACCAGACATAGCGCGGACTCTCCGTCAGGTTCTCCATATAGTCGAGGACAAAGGCTGCATCCTCGAGCTCGCCGACGCCCTGGTCATAAACGCCTTGCGAACGGCCAACACCGCGCGTGTTGAAGCGCAGAACGCCAAAGCCCTTTTGCTCAAACATCTGATACAGGCGGATCGTGATCGGATCCTGCATGCTGCCACCAGCACGTGGGTGCGGGTGCAGAATCAGAGCGATTGACGCGCCTTCATAAGGCGGCGGTGTGTAGCGGGCTTCGATCCGGCCCTGAGGGCCTTGAATGAGCATTTCAGCCATGCGGTAGGTCTCGCTTTCAGGCGGTAAAAAACAGTCGAGCCGGGGCTATAGCGAATCTCAACCCGCAAATGCAAATTTTTCTGCAGACGAAACGCAACTTGCTTGTCTTGTGGTTATATGCAAATAACTTTGAAAATCAAAGTTAAGGGGATGCCATCATGTTCACTCGGATTGTGAGCTCATTGTCTGTCGCCGCCATTGCGCTGAGCGGGATGGCCTATGCTGAGCCGGAAGCGGGGGCGGACCATCCACTGTCCTTCATGTTCGGGGAATGGGTCGGGGAAGCATCTGGCGTCTCCCAGTCAGGTCCCTATGCGATCACGCAGACTGAGCGCGTCGGACCGATCCTGGAGGGCGACGCGGTGGTAATTGAAGGCCGCGGTTATTCCGAAGCCGGGGAAACCATGTTCAATGCATTTGCTGTGGTGTCGAAAACCGCATCGGATGGCGGCTGGGAGATGCGCAGCTATGCGCAGGGGCGCGCCGGCACATTTCCGTTTGAGCTGACCGAGACGGGCTATGTCTGGAGTGTTCCCGCCGGACCGAATGCCCGGATGATCTACACGGCGCACTTTGACGGCGATGTGTGGCAACAGACAGGCGAGTACACACCGGAGCAGGGGGACCCCCGCCAGACCTTCCAGATGACCCTGACGCGGACATCAAGCACGGACTGGCCAGCCGGGGGTCCGGTTTCGCCGGGCCTGGGTGAGTAGATTAGCTGTTTTGCAGCTTGTAAAATTCCCGGCGAAGCTCGGCTTCTTCATCGGTGACGATGGTCTCGACGGCTTCCAGACGAGATTTCAGCGCGTTGATCTGCGCTTGCGAGTCTTCAAGCTCCTGCTTCAGGCGCGAGATTTCTTCGGATTTGCGACTGTGAGAGCGGCGCCGCGACCGCGGTGCGCAATTCCACTGGCCACCGCGACCGGCAAACATGAAGAACATAAACGGGATGACCATCCACAAGATCCATGCATTGTCGCCCATTTGATTTCTCCTTTTTGCTTATTATTGAATATCGATAAATTTGTGAAAAAGTCAAGGTTAACGGGCGAAAAATCAGACGCCCATTCAGGGTTGATCCGCGCGAGAATGATTATATCACCCGGCCCATGATCTATGCTGATTACAATGCGACCGCGCCTGTGCGCCCCGAAGCGCGCGACGCCATGCTCGCGGCGCTGGACGTGGGGGCCAATCCATCGAGCGTGCATGGTCCCGGCCGAGCGGCCCGCAAACTGCTGGAAACGGCGCGCAATCAGGTCGGCCTTGCTATTGGCGCGCGCGCCCAGGATGTCATTTTCACCAGCGGTGGCACGGAAGCCAATGCGCTCGCGCTGAATGGCGTGGTGGCGCAGCTTGAGGGGCGATGCACGCTGCTCGTGTCGGCGATCGAGCATGAGGCGGTCATCAAGAATGCCGGCTTTGCCGGGGTCGCCGTCGAAACCGCCTATGTCAAAGCGGATGGCGTGATCGATCTGGAGCGGCTTCAATCACGCCTGTCAGACTGGAATGCCGAGCGCGATGGCATGCCGGTGCTCGCGCTCATGCTCGCAAACAATGAAACAGGCGTGATCCAGCCCGTGGCAGAGGCCGCGGCGATGGTCCGTGACGCCGGCGGGCTGACCCATTGCGATGCGGTTCAGGGCCTGGGCAAGATATTGGTCAATGTGAATCTGCTGGGCGTTGATTACCTCGCGCTCTCCGCTCACAAAATTGGCGGACCGCAAGGCGTGGGGGCGCTCTGGGTACGTTCCGGCGCGCCGCTCAAACCGGTCCTGTTTGGCGGTGGGCAGGAACGATCTCTTCGGTCCGGGACGGAGAATCTCAGCGGTATTGTTGGCTTCGGCGCCGCGACCGAGGCGGCTATCCGCGACATGCCGACACTGCAAGCCCTGTCTTCGCTTCGGGATGCGATGGAGACCCGGCTGGTCTCGGAAGCGGGCGTCACGGTATTCGGTACCAAGTCAAACCGACTGCCACAGACATCGAACTTTGCGCTGCCAGGCTTCCGGGCTGAAACTCAGGTCATGGCGATGGATTTGGCTGGGGTGGCGGTCTCTTCCGGGTCGGCATGCTCGAGCGGTAAAGTGAAGCGTTCCGTCGTTCTGGGCGCGATGGGCGTGAATGATACACTTTCGGACAGTGCGGTTCGGGTCAGCTTCGGCTGGAACTCCAAGGCGGAAGACTTTGATGGCGTCGCTGCGGCGTGGCTCGAAGCGGCCCAACGCATTCGTCCTTAGCCTGGAAGGCATTCATGGGTTTCGTGACTGTGAATAGGCAAGGGCGGATGAACGTGCTTATTACCGGCAAGATAATTCAGAAGAAGCGAGGAACCCATGTATAGTCACATGATGATCGGATCCGATGATCTCGACAAAGCCAAGGCGTTTTACGATGCCACATTCGAAGCTCTCGGTGGCAATCCGGGCATTACCGATCCCAAGGGACGGCTCATCTATTTGCACAATGGCGGCGTGTTCATGGTCACCAAGCCAATCGATGGTGAACCCTGCACGCATGGCAATGGTATGACGATCGGCCTTGCCATGGACAGTCCGGAACAGGCCAAAGCCTGGCATGATGCTGGTCTTGCGGCCGGCGGGACATCGATCGAAGATCCGCCAGGCTGGCGCGAGCAGCCTTCAGGGAAAATGTACCTTGCTTATTTGCGCGATCCCGATGGCAACAAGCTGTGTGCGCTGCATCGCGGCTAAACCAATCCCGGAAAAAGATCGTACAAAGCGCATGATGAAGGAGATCTTCCCATGCGCTTTGTTCTGGTCGCTTTCTTAGTCCTCGCATTTTCAATGAGCGCAAACGCGACGGAAGAGCCGCCGCATCAGACGCTGGTGAAAGACGGCAAGTTCGAGCTTCGACAATATGAACTCACCATCGTTGCCGAGGTTGAGATTACTGGCGACATGCGCCGCGCGGGCAATTCCGGTTTTCGACCGCTGGCCGATTTCATTTTCGGCAATAATACATCGCGCTCCAAAATCGATATGACGGCGCCGGTGACCCGCGTGAAGTCCGAAAAGATCGAGATGACGGCGCCCGTAACGCGGACTCTGTCGGATGATGATGCCTGGACGGTGGCGTTTGTCATGCCGTCTGCATGGACGCTGGAGACACTGCCTGTTCCGAACAATCCTGATGTGACGATCCGCGAGGTACCCGGCGAGCTGATGGCGACGGTCCAATTCTCTGGCGTCGGGCGCGAGCGGACCTTTGCGCAGAAACAGGTCTCACTCGAATCCTGGCTGGTTGAGCAAGGATATGAGCCTGCCGGTGCGCCCCGATATGCCGGCTATGACGCGCCCTGGGTGCCGGGTCCATTTCGTCGGAATGAAGTTATGATCCCGGTTCAGGCGGTCAATCGCTGAACCCGGCGCGACAATCGGACTGTTTCCTGCCGATTGGGGGTGAAAATTTACGCCAAGTGATCCATATTGGGCGCTCGCTGACCAGATTCTGACATGGATGATCATGTCAGCAGCGTAAACGTGAGGATCAGGGCGTGGAAGTCAAAGTCAAAGACAGCATTGACGAGAGCACCGTTGCGGCGGCGAAAGCGCTGGAGTCCGAAAATTACTCGGCTGGCTTCTCGACCGAAATCGAGACTGAGTATGCCCCGAAGGGGCTCAATCCTGACATCGTCAAATTCATCTCCGACAAAAAGGGTGAGCCGGAATGGCTGCTTGAATGGCGGATGAAAGCATATGAGCGCTGGTTGACCATGGAAGAGCCGGACTGGGCCATGGTGCGCTATGAGCCGATCGATTATCAGGACATCTATTACTACGCCGCTCCGAAAGCCGGTGCGAAATATGAGTCGATTGACGACGTCCCGAAAGAAATCCTCGAGACCTATGAAAAACTTGGGATTCCCTTGCGCGAGGCCGAGGTCTTGCTGGGCGTCGAAGGGGCGGCGGCAACGGCCATCGAAGCGCGCACCGAAACCGATCGCCCGAAAGTCGCGGTCGATGCGGTGTTCGACTCGGTTTCGGTCGCGACAACCTTCCGGGAAGAGCTGAAAAAGGCTGGCGTGATCTTCATGTCGATTTCCGAAGCCGTGCATGAGCATCCGGACCTGGTGAAGAAATATCTCGGCACCGTGGTGCCGCAATCGGATAATTACTTTGCAACCCTGAACAGCGCTGTCTTCTCGGACGGGACCTTTGTCTATGTCCCACCCGGCGTGCGCTGCCCGATGGAGCTCAGCACCTATTTCCGGATGAATGCCGAGAATACCGGCCAGTTTGAACGCACGCTGATCGTTGCCGATAAAGGCGCTTATGTATCCTATCTTGAAGGCTGTACCGCCCCGATGCGAGACGAAAACCAGTTGCACGCCGCCGTGGTGGAACTGGTCGCGCTGGAAGATGCCGAGATCAAATATTCGACGGTGCAGAACTGGTGGCCGGGCGATGAGAATGGCAAGGGCGGCATCTATAATTTCGTCACCAAGCGCGGCGATTGTCGCGGCGCGCGCTCGAAGATCAGCTGGACCCAGGTCGAAACCGGATCTGCGGTAACCTGGAAATATCCAAGCTGCGTCCTGCGCGGTGATGACAGTGTTGGCGAATTCTATTCGATCGCTGTGACCAATGGTCGACAAATGGCGGATACCGGGACGAAGATGATCCATCTCGGCAAGCGCACGCGTTCGCGGATCATTTCCAAGGGCATCAGTGCTGGCAAGTCGGACAATACGTATCGCGGCCTGGTTTCAGTGAATAAGAAAGCGGAAGCGGCGCGCAATTTCACGCAATGCGACAGCCTGCTCATCGGTGATCGCTGCGGCGCCCACACTGTGCCTTATGTCGAAAACCGCCGCGCCGATGCGCAGCTGGAGCATGAGGCGACGACAACCAAGCTCGCCGACGATCAGCTCTTCTACGTTCGTCAGCGCGGCATTGGCGAGGAAGAAGCGGTGGCCTTGCTCGTCAACGGCTTCGTCCGCGAAGTCCTGCAGGAACTGCCCATGGAATTCGCGGTCGAAGCGCAGAGCCTGTTGAAGGTCAGTCTCGAAGGGTCGGTCGGCTAGACCCCCGAAGCGCGACTTTACCGATACCTTGATTTGTGTTCGAACGAGGCATGAAGACAAGGCTGATCAAGCACGTAATGAATACGCACCGCATGCAAGCGCTGGCGAGCCTTTTGTTTTGCGCCTTACTTCCAGGTCCAGCATTTGCTCAACTTTTGCCTTATGATGACATCGTAAATAGCATAGCAGGCGAGTGGGCGGTTCCGTTTGAAGAAGACGGGAAGATCGTTCGGGATTGTGCACGACTCACGGTTTCGATCTGGATCGAGGAAGAACCTGCCGGTCTGATATACTATTCCAAATTCTACAGTGACGAGTTCGGAGATGGCTTGCTGCACCGATCGCACCTGAAACAGGCGACGGGTGCTGGCAATCAGCTCATCCCGGCGGCCTTGATAAAATACGATAATGAAGAACGAACCACTGACACCGGCGCATTGGTTGAATGGCGATTGTATATGTCGGCCGACGAGACATTTTCATGGCAGGCCACGCACTGGTCATGGGATTCATGGACCCCTCATCGCACGCGATGTGAGACCAATTCGGACATCAGCTGATCTTGTCCGCGTTTGCGGGGTATCGGGTCAGTGCTAGCCTCTTTTCTTCGATTGGCTGAACGTGAACGAGAAAGCCAGCGACAGGATCAAAGGCACCCATATCGGCAATTCACCAAGTCCCGGCGTCTCAAATGCCTGCGCGATATGATCGTCGACACACCACCAGAGTAGAAACAGCCACATGAGATTTGTCCTTTCAATTCTTATTGATAAACAATAAGAATTGAAGGGGCGATTTTCAAGAGCTGGACGAGATCCGTGTCGGTGGTAGCGGAAAATGAATTCGAAGTATTTGATCAATGAACACTTGATCTGTTCTTGTTTTGTGCTAGTCATTCTGCATGACTGATAAACAAGCAGCAGACGAACATATGAGCGCGATCCGTACAGATATTGCGCGGATGGCGGAACATATGGACACGTTCACCATCGAAATGCGCGCAACCCGTCAAATCGTTGCCGGAATGGCGGCCCTCCAGGATCGTGACCATGTGGAAGTCGCGCTGATCAAGAAGCGATTGGACCGGCTGGAACGCCGTTTGGACGCCAGCAAATAAGTCTTTGGCATCAAAGATTTGCGTGCGGCATGACATTTGCTCCGGACAGGGTCATGAATTCGCGTGAGAGACGAAAATTAACGAAACTGTCCCGTTTTGTGATGGGCGCGGCGGCAATTGCCCTTGCTGGTTGTGCGTCTGCTCCGGCGAAGGACCGTATCTATCTGTCTCCGAACGGCGCTATCTCGCAACCGCTTCTCGGCTCCGTCGACGTGGCCGGCATTGATGATGCGGTGGCCCAGTTTCTGAGTGCCGAGAGCGATCATCTCATCCTCTTGCCCAATCGTCTGGACCGCTCTCAGCTGGATTTCTCTCTGGAAAGCCTTCTGGTGATCGATAAATGGCTGGCCGATATCCACACCGTGAACCGCTTGCAGTCAGAAACCGGAAAAGCCGGCGAGTCGCTCGTCATGGATGGGCGCGGGGATAATTCGGTCATTCTTGCCGGGCTGTATCTCGGGCAGACCATTCGCGCCAATTCCCACTTGAACTGGCAATGGGAACGGTTTGA
Organism: Pseudomonadota bacterium; assembly: GCA_039188075.1. GTDB lineage: Bacteria > Pseudomonadota > Alphaproteobacteria > Caulobacterales > Hyphomonadaceae > Henriciella. Next base: position 7,243 of record JBCCZH010000003.1, on the reverse strand, counting down.
TACCTTCCTGGCCGCCAACCCGACCTTTGCCGAACATTATGGCCGCGCACCGGGGCTCGACCTGTTCGTCCTGGCTGGCCCGCAAGGGGCGGCGACACCGATCAACACGGCCTTGAAACGCGTGGTGCATGGCAAGGAAGAAAGCGTTCATTTCATTGGCAATTTCCTGATCAATGAAGTCGATCTTGACGCTGCGACCACGGGCCAGGACCTGCTCGGCATGGACCGCCGCGACTGGCCTGGCTGATTTTCACCACAGATGCGGCCATTTGCACTTTGAATCTGGGCCAATCGGCTCTACATGCGCCCCATGTTAAAACTCGATGATTTGAGCGCCACGGTCGGCGAAGAAGATGAGGCCAAGACCATTCTCAATGGTCTGTCTCTCGACGTGCCTGCGGGCGAAGTGCATGCGATCATGGGCCCGAACGGGGCCGGCAAGTCAACTCTATCCTATATTCTGACCGGTCGCGACGGCTATGAGGTCACGGGCGGATCAGCGACGCTGGAAGGCAATGACCTGCTCGACATGGATCCGGAAGAACGCGCCGCCAAGGGCTTGTTCCTGTCTTTCCAATACCCGGTTGAAATTCCCGGTGTGCCGGTCATGACCTTTGTACGAACGGCGATGAATGCCCAGCGCAAGTTGCGCGGCGAAGCGGAAATCTCGGCACCCGACTTCATCAAGAAATCGCGCGAGATCGGCAAGCAGCTCAATCTCTCCACCGAAATGCTCAAACGCCCGGTCAATGTCGGGTTTTCAGGCGGCGAGAAGAAGCGGCTCGAAATCTTCCAGATGATGATGCTCGAACCACGTTTTGCCATCCTGGACGAAACGGATTCAGGCCTGGACATTGATGCCTTGCGGACGGTCGCAGATGGTGTGAACGCGTTGCGCGATCCGGGTCGTGGGATGCTGGTCATCACCCACTATCAGCGTCTTCTGGATCATATCAAACCTGACAAGGTGCACGTCCTCGCCAATGGCAAGATCATCACAACAGGCGGACCCGAACTTGCCCTTCGCCTGGAAGCAGAAGGTTATGATGGCGTGTTGGGAGAGGCGGCCTAGTGACCCTCTCGATCGACGCGCTCAAGCAGAAGTTTCGTGATCCGGGGCCCGTCGAGCTCGAACTGATCGCGCGCTATGCCATGCTGCCTGAAAGCGGGCAGCGCGAACGCGCATTTTCTGCCTTTGCCGAAACCGGCTTGCCGCACCGACGCCTGGAAGCCTGGAAATGGACGGACTTCAAACAGGCTGTTCGGGCCGTTGAGGCCCCGGCTCATTCAAGCCAGAACGCTGCCTTGCCGAGCGCCGATCATCCCGTCATCGAGTTTGCGGGGACGCAGGTTCGGTTGCCGGAAAATCTTCCGGCCGGGATCAAGCTGCACGCCCGCGAAGATACTCAGGCCCTCGGAGATGCAGAAGACGTTCCGCTGGGCGCGATGACCGCCGCCTTGGCCGGGCGCGTTGGCGGGCTCGATACGCTGATCATTGAAGTGACCGAGCCGACCGAGACACCGCTGCATCTGATCACGCGCGGCGATCGCGACGAAACCAATTTCGCGCGTGTGGTCGTCATTGTGCGGCCGGGCGCCAGCCTGGACTTGATTGAAAGCCATCTTGGCGGCGCGGGCTTCTCATCTTTCCTGATCGAGGTCGGCCTGCAGCAAGGGGCGCAGATGCGCCGGACGGTGTTGCAACATGGTGGTCTCGATGAAGCCCAGGCCGTGACGGCGATCGTCAATCTGGGCGAGGGCGCGGAATATACGCAAACAGCGCTCGCCTTTGGGGCCCAGGTCGCGCGGCTTGAGACGCGGCTGACGCATCGAAATAGCGGCTCGCATGCGACCCTGAACGCGGCCTATCTGTGTGCCAACGGGTATCATGCGGACTTTACCAGCCATGTCCGCCATGGCGCGCCATCTTCTGTCACCCGCCAGATCACCAAGGGCGCGGTTCTCGATGGTGGTACGGGTGTATTTCAAGGCAAGTTCTTCGTGCCGCGCACAGTCGGCCAATACACCGATGCCGACATGCAGCACCAGGCTCTTTTGCTCGAGGACGGCGCGGTCGTATTCGCCAAGCCAGAGCTCGAAATCTATGCTGATGATGTCGAATGCGCGCATGGCAACACGTCCGGCGCACTGGATCCGAACCAGCTCTTCTATATGCGCCAGCGCGGCATTCCCGAGGCCGAGGCCCGCGCGCTGCTGACGGAAGCTTTTGTTGCTGAAGCGCTCGAAGAGGCAAACGAAAGTGTCCATGAGGCTCTGCTGGACTACGCGCGCGCCTTTCTGGCGGAGCGATTCAAATGACGCGGCCGATCGATAGCGATGCGATCCGCGCGGAATTTCCCATCCTGTCGCGCGAAGTAAACGGCAAGCCGCTGGTCTATCTCGACAATGCGGCCAGCGCGCAAAAGCCGGATGCTGTCATCAACGCCGTATCTGAACAGGCAAGAACGGCTTACGCCAATGTCCATCGCGGCATTCACACGCTCGCCAATGAAACAACCGAAGCCTATGAAGGCGCCCGCGAAAAAGTCCGCGCCTTCATCAATGCGGGTTCGGTGAATGAAATCATCTTCACCAAAGGCGGTACGGAAGCGATCAATCTGGTCGCCAACGGTATTGCAGACGAGATCCAGCCGGGCGACGAGATTGTGCTCTCCATCATGGAGCACCATTCGAACATCGTGCCCTGGCATTTCCTGCGCGAACGCTATGGCGCCGTTTTGAAATGGGTCGACATTGACGATACAGGCGCCCTCGACATGGCGGCGTTTGAGGCGGCGCTTTCCGAAAAGACCAGAATGGTCGCCATTACCCATATGTCGAATGTGCTCGGAACAGTGACCGATGCCGCAGAGATTGTTCGGTTGGCGCACGCTGCTGGCGCAGAAGTCCTGTTCGACGGGTGCCAGGCCGGGGTTCATTTGGAGGTCGATGTCCAGGCGCTTGGCTGCGACTATTATGTCATGACAGGGCACAAGATTTATGGTCCGAGCGGAATCGGGGCGCTGTATGGAAAAGCGTCTGCGCTGGCTCGGTTGCGCCCGTTCCAGGGCGGCGGCGAGATGATTGAAATCGTCGAGCGCGAACGGGTTACGTATAATGAAGCGCCGCACAAGTTCGAAGCCGGCACGCCGCCCATATTGCAGGCGATTGGCTTTGGGGCGGCCCTCGACTGGCTGAACCAGTTCGACAAGGCGGCTGTGTTGGCGCATGAGCACGCGGTCTATCAACGCGCTTATGACGCGGTCCGAGGGATTAATGGTTTGCGTGTCCATGGAACCGCGCCGGGGAAAGGGGCCGTCCTGTCTTTCTCGATGGATGGGGCCCATCCGCATGATCTGGCGCAAATCCTGGATCGCTATGGGGTCGCCGTCCGCGCCGGGCACCATTGCGCCCAGCCATTGATGGATCATCTTGGTGTCTCTGCGACGGCAAGAGCCAGTTTTGCGCTCTACAATACAGAGGCCGAAGTGGACGCCTTCATCGAAGCGCTACACAAAGCGCGCGGGATGCTTATATAGAGATCGATATGGCTGACGATTTGACCCCTCGTGACGTGATTGATGTCTCGGCGCCCGACGCGCCTGAAGAGACCAAATCAGCGATTCCGCAGCACGAATTGAACCGTATTACGGACGATTTGATTGCCGCCTTCAAAACGGTCTATGACCCTGAAATTCCAGTCGATATTTATGAATTGGGCCTGATTTACAAAGTCGATATCGATGATGATCGCAAGGTTGATATCGACATGACCCTGACCGCGCCTGGATGTCCGGTGGCAGGAGATATGCCGGGCTGGATCGAAACCGCGGCGCGTACGGTTGAAGGAATCTCGGATGTTGAAGTCCGTTTGACCTTTGATCCGCCCTGGGATCCGTCGCGAATGTCCGATGAAGCGCGTCTGGCGTTGAATATGCTTTAATTGAAGCGCAAGCGTTTCGTTATTATGTAAGAGCCATGGCAAGACGACCGAGACCTAAACTAGTCACTTTGACCGACGCGGCAGCCGCGCGCGTCTCTGAAATCATGTCCGAAAAGGGCACCGGGTTTCTACGCGTCGGCGTGACGAATGGTGGCTGTGCGGGCATGGAATATGTCATGGACTATGTCGATGCGCCGGAAATGCTGGACGAAATTGTCGAGGATAAAGGCGTGAAAATCGTCGTGGATGCCAAGGCGGTACTGTTCCTGCTCGGATCCGTCGTCGATTACGAAACGACTTTGCTACACGAGAAGTTTACATTCACAAATCCGAACCAGACGGATGCATGTGGATGCGGCGAGAGCGTTACAATCGTTCCCGCCGCAGCCGAATAAACTGTGTTCGTCCTCGCTTAGGCGAGACAGCCATCTGCGAAGGTTTTGAAATCCACGTTCACACTTGGCGGCGTGTACTCAAATGAGCCGCGGCGTCCAAGATCCAGAGTGATGGATTTGCCGGTTACGACTGCATTGAAAAGGCGTCGCGCATACTTGTTCTCGACGGGCGACGCCATATTACGGGTCGGAAGGTAGACCCATTTTGATGTTGCGGGCTCTTTACCTTCAACCGTCAATGTCGCCTGCACACTACGTGTGCGAACTGACCGAGAGGCGAGCTTTGTCGCAATATCGCCGTCGAGGCTAAATGTTGCAGAGATTTTCCCGGCATCATTGCATCCCAGGACCAGGGCAGGTGCATCGATTTCGGTCGAGTAGATCGCTTTTCCGTTTGATTCTTCGAGTAGCGACCATTCAGCCGAGACTTCCAGACTATCTGCAGCGTGAGCGCTGGCGGCAAAGGTGGCGGCGATGAGTAGAGTGGGAGCCAGTTTCATATCGTTCCTCTTACATAGATTATTGATTATCAATAACGGATTATCGAAAAAAGGCAATATGGAAATTGTGACATTTTTGATAAAGTGGATCGTACCGGCAAAGAATCCTTTGTCATGAAACGGTTTTTTGAGCTTGTATGGACGCCGAGGAATCCGCGTCATGACACTCTATATTCTCGGTCTGGCCATCTTTTTTGGCCTTCATCTCGATACCGCTGTGCGATCAAGAGCGCCAGAAAAAGACCTTCGCGTTCGATTCGGCGAAGGGCCTTATATGGGGCTCTATAGCATCATATCCCTGATCGGCTTTGTCATGATCATATATGGCTTCGGGGCGACGCGCGGGGCAGGGGTCTTGTATGTCCCGCCTACCTGGATGGCGCATATTAATCTCGTCTTGACGATCCCGGCGCTGATATTGCTCGTCGCGTCGCAGATTCCGGCGGGTCGGATCAAAAAAGCCACCAAACATCCAATGCTGCTCGCCATCAAACTGTGGGCCTTGGGACGCCTGCTTACCAATGGCGAGCTGAATTCGTTGCTCCTGTTCGGGAGTTTCCTGGCCTATGCCATTTTCGACCGCATCTTGGTCAAACGCCGAGGCGATATTGGGCCAGGACCGGACGCGACTTTGAATCCGGTGATGGACGTCATCTGGATCGTCGCCGGCCTGGGAGTCTGGGCCGCAATCGCGTTCTGGCTGCACCCGATTTTGTTCGGTGTCGTCGCAATGCCGACTTGATAGCTCTGCAGTCAGCAGCCTTGTCTTGAAAGGGCGCTCTGATAAAGCGAACGCATCAGTAGAATGAAGTGGGGACCACATGTCCGCTCAAACTAAGACGCGACGCAAAACCGTGCGCGACATAGCCAAAGCCAAAAGCGGCGATCCGCTGGTCTGCCTGACCGCTTATGACGCTCAAATGGCGGCGATTCTGGATCCACATTGCGATATATTGCTGGTTGGTGACAGCCTCGGCATGGTGGTGCATGGATTGCCTTCCACCGTGGGGGTCACGATGGAGATGATGATCCTGCATGGGCAAGCGGTGATGCGCGCGTCGAACCAGGCTTTCGTCGTCGTCGATATGCCGTTTGGCTCGTATGAAACGAACGCGGATCAGGCCTTTCTGAACGCTGCCCGGATCATGCAGGAAACCGGCTGCCAGGCGGTGAAAATCGAAAGCGGGGCCTATGCCGCTACCCAGATTGCGCACATGGTCGAGCGCGGCATTCCCGTCATGGGGCATGTCGGTCTACGCCCACAGGCGATCAATGTGGATGGTGGCTTTCGGGCCAAGGGCCGAACCCAGGATGAATGGTCCAGAGTCGTTGACGAGGCGGTCGCGGCCGATCAAGCGGGCGCGTTTGCCATCGTGGTCGAAGGGGTTGCACCGGATCTGGCTGACAAGATCACCACCGCGGTCGACTGTCCGACGATCGGAATTGGCGCGTCGTCCGGCTGTGATGGGCAAATCCTCGTCACCAATGATCTTTTGGGGATGACCGATTGGGTGCCGAAATTCGTCAAAAAGAACGCAGATCTGAAATCCGTCATTGGTGCAGCTGCAGAAACCTATGCCAATGAGGTCCGATCCCGCGCCTTCCCGGGCGAAGCCCAGACCTATAAACTGTCGAAAGTCGCTTCCAGCTAACCTTGTCCGTTGCGGCCCGCGACGGGCGCGGCTAGGGTGCGCCCGATTGCGTAGAATTTTTTCTCTGGAGACTGTTTTTGGCTGACATTTTTGAAGAAGTCGAAGAAGGTTTACGCCAGGATCGGCTCACCGGTCTTTGGAAGAGATTCGGCGTGCTCGCCTATATTGCCGCGGCTTTGCTGATTGGCGGCGTAGCGTTGAATGAGTATCTCAAATCACAAGCCATCCAGACGACGAAGACCGAAGCCTTGCGGCTCGAATCGGCGCTGAATGAGGTCGAGGCCCGGAATTACGAAGCGGCGGCTTCGCAACTGGCGTCGATCATTGGCGATGATATCGCGCCAGCAAAAGTTGCCGCGCATTATCTTGCCGGCGTCCGCCTGGACGGCAATGGGGACGTCCTGGCCGCCGCAGACGTGCTTGGCGAGGCTGTCGGCGCCGCAGAAGATCCAACCGAGAAACTGGCCTTGATCAAATCCGCCTATCTCAAGGCCGATACGTCGACCCGTAGTGAACTCGAAGGCCTGTTGGCGCCGCTGTCTCAGGACGATGGACCATTTGGTGCGCTCGCGAAGGAATTGATCGCGGCGAAAGCGCTGCAGGATGGCGATTTAGAATTTGCGCGCCGCGAATTCAGTTATCTGAGACTTGCCCAAAATGTGCCACTTGGCGTGGTTACACGTGCCACGCAAGCGCTCGAGGCTTTACCGCCGATAAGCGAAGAGATCCCTGAGCCCGTTCCGACGGACTCGT
>JBCCZH010000002.1:0-37648 GCA_039188075.1 Pseudomonadota bacterium | reverse complement strand
TTCCGTCACCGCTCTGCCATCGGCAGCCGATTCAACGCCATTCGATGCACTCGACAAGAATAATGATGGCCTCATCACCGAGGGTGAAATCGCGCCGGGATATGATGCGGACATTATCGCCAAGCTCGACACAGATGGCTCAGGCGGCGTCAGCCGGGAAGAGCTGGAAGCAGCCGGCAATCGGATCGAGATTGTTCAGACAGATGACGAGACCGGTGAAGACGGTGAGACGGTGACCAAGAAAGTCGTCAAAGTGCTGACCTTTAATGATGAGGCAGGCGGTGAAATTCACGGCGAAGTCAAAGTCGAGTCGCACAAGAAAGTTATCGTCAAGCGGATCGATTCCGGCGAAGAGTTATCTGAAGCGGATCTGGATGTCCTGATCGAGGAAGCGCTCGGCGAAGCCGGCATCGACGAAGACGTCGACATTATTGTCAAAAAGATCATCAAAAAAGACTCTGACGCCGCTGAATAGCGGTGACCTCTTATTCTGCTGGATCGGTTAGATAAGCACCCAGTAGTGGAGACACCTCGCGCGCCAGCGTTTCAGACAGGTAAAATGACGGGTGCAATTCGTCAGAGTAAAGCGCCTCATCCGCTTCCAGCTGCGCGCATCCAGAAGGATCGCAAAGATGTTCGGAGAGACCGATAAAGTCGGCCTGCTCTGCCACAGATGAGCGCAGCCAATGATCGACTTGCGGCACATAAGCATCAATTGTCGCGCGCGGGGTGATCATTAGTTCAGAGGAATCCAGGCCCGCACTCCGCGCCCGGTACAATTTCATGGGTACATGCCAGCCCGCTTCGGGAACAACCCCGAATACAACAACATCGATCTCATTCTGCCGCAGCTGTAAGACCGTATCCGCCAGCGCGCGAGCCATCTTTTTCTGATGGGACCGGTTGCCATCAGCATATGACGCTGCAGAGATACGCGCCTTGGATGGCGGTTTCTTCGAAAACGCACTCGGTGGAGTCTCGTTCAAATACAGAGTTGGCCAGCGCGCCGACAAAATCACCAAATCGACATCGCTCGCTAGAAGGTGAGCAAGGATCGCTTTGTTGAACGTCTCACAATTTCTGGAGAGGGCATTATCGGTCCGAACGATCCCAATGATTGGATGACAGTTCGAGTGGCTGTACTGTCGAAACTGAATATCGCGTTCGGCCAAACTGGTCCGCAGTCCGTAAGACAGGGAATTTGCGATTGAGTCCCCCCAAATCGCAATGCTGTGTTCGCTGGCGACGCCATTGGAACACTCGCTATTTTCTAGGTTGATCATCATCCGGCCATTGGCACCGAATAAACACTGATCATCGAAACCGACCCGTGCCTCTAGATCTACATAATTTGCGAGGCGCACCATCCCGCCACCAACGCTGTTCCCGATAACCCCAAGGCCCAAAAGCGCCAGACTCCAAACCGAGGCGGCTGTCAGCATCTCCTTCATCGACGGAAACCAAGGTCCGGGCTTTTTCCGGAACGGTGTCTCGACGAATCGCCAACTTAAATAGGCAATGCCCATAGCAACCACGCTTAAAATTAGCATTAGATGGACGGATGGCTCGTGGATGAGATGGATACGCGCAAAGGCAAATAGCGGCTGATGCCACAAATAGGCGCTGTAACTGATCAGACCAATCCCTACGAACAGTCGGAAGGATAACAGCCGAAATGCGAGCGTTCCCGGCATCGAGTACAGAATCACCAAAGCGGTACCAACAACCGGTAATAGCGCATACAGGGACGGAAATGGTGTGCTTGAGTCGAGCCAGATGATCGAAATCACGATCAAGGCTAATCCCAGAAGCGCCAGCGGGCCTGATCCGGTTGGTTTCCGGCCATCTCCACTCAGGACAAAGGCGCAGATGGAGCCTGCTAGCAGTTCCCAAATTCGTCCTTGAAGAAGGTAAAAATTCGCATTGGGCACGACACGCCAGCCGATTTCTGCAGCGATAAGACTCAATAGGCTGACGACGATAATCGTTGTCAGCAACCACTTTCGGCCTTTGTTCCAGAAGAATAACAGGAATAACGGGAACAGAATGTAAAACTGCTCTTCAACCGCCAGACTCCACGTGTGAAGCAATGGCTTTTCTTCAGCGGCACCGGAAAAGTACCCACTTTCAAACGCGAATAAGATATTCGATGAAAACAAGGATGTGGCAGCGATGCTCTGAGAAAAATCGGTGAACTGCGAGGGCACCATCGTGATCAAGGCAAAGGGAATGCACGCCAGAACCATGACGATCAAAGCGGGGAGAATGCGTCTTGCGCGACGCTCGTAAAACTTCAGAACCGAGAACCGTCCGGCTTCATTCTCGCGCAGCAAAATACTCGTGATCAGATACCCTGAAATCACAAAAAAGATATCGACACCGACAAAACCGCCCTGCCAATGCTCCAACCCGGCATGGAAGAGAATCACAGGAATAACAGCTACGGCCCGTAATCCATCGATGTCAGGTCTGTACTGCATATGTGCCCTCGTTTAACCGCCCCCTTAGGCAAATGGCGCGCCTTCAGACATTAACCCCCGACATGCGACACGATATTGTTGCGACGCTCGCAGCCGCAACAAATACTGCAAAAACAAGGCCGTTCCTAAAAAAACGGATAATTTGCAACATTTCCAGCCCCTCACCGCGTGTCATTGTCAGATCTCATATTTCCAGTACAGCGTCGAATCCGACACTCCACAAGAGTTCGGACGAACGCGGGACGGCCTGTTTCTTGGTCGGGGCTGACTGGATCTTGAGCGACTAGATCGTCTCGGACCGCTGATGGTACTGTCCATATGGCCGAAAGCGATAAAGATAGCTTGGCACAGTCGCCTCGATGGACTCAAGCTCGCTGCACCCCAAATCGGCTAATGTGAGTGCATTGTCGGACACGACATTATCTGTTTTCAGAAGCTCAACTTGATCACCTGTGATCGGTGGCGCGCCAAAAATACCGGTTGAAAGCGGCCAAACAAATCTGAATAATGTCCCGAACGTCAACCCGATCGGTTTCGCGATGAAGAATGGCAACGTGACCGACATCCGCTTACGGTCGATCGTTTCGCCGATAAACCGATAGATTTGCTTGAATGTATATGTGCTCGGACCACCCAGCTCGTATGTATTACCTGCTGCATCTTCGCGCGAAACAGCGTTTACAATCGCCTCCGCTACGTTGCCTGCATAGACTGGCTGTAACACGGTGTTTCCGCCGCCGATGGCTGGTAAAAATGGCGCCAGTGTCGTCAACGGATGCGTCGCGAGCGCAGCAAATCGATTGAAAAATGTATCTTCCGGTCCAAACACAATAGATGGCCTCAGAATCACTGTATCGGGACGCGAGTCCCGAACAGTGTGTTCCGCAGCCGCCTTGGTTCGCGCATAGCTGGATCGCGAGTCTAGATCGGCGCCGATCGCTGACATGTGCACCAGCCTTCGAATACCTACGTCGCGACACGCGTCTGCTACGTTTGCAGCGCCATCGTGCTGCGCATTCTCGAAATTCTGGGGCCCCTTTTCAAACAGGATACCGACCAAATTCACGACAGCATCCGCACCTTCTATTGCTGCACGAACAGATGCTTTGTTTCGGATGTTCGCTTGCGTGACGTCCACCCATCCTGGTGGGCCCGCCAAGCGCACATCTCCGGCCAAGTGCGGTCGACGAACGGCGACGCGAACCCGGTATCCGGCTTGCACTAAAGCTCTTGCCGCGTAACGCCCAATAAACCCTGAGCCCCCAAACACTGTCACAAGTCCCTGCGTCATCATTCTTCTCGTCTTTTCCTACGCCATCAACGCCATGCGCTTTGATCACGAGCCGAACAGCTTGTCCATGCGAATCGTCCACACAGTCGGCAAACCTTTATCCAGTGCTTTCAGTCGGCATTCTATCAGTCTAAAGCGGAACGTATTCACTCAATAGGGAGGCCCTGTTGCCCAATATCAGCTTCAATGGTCGATTTCTTGCGGCTCCCCAGACCGGTGTCCAGCGCGTGGCACGGGAACTGATTCTATCATTCATGCGCGAATTGACGACTCGGCCTGACCTGAAATCGAAATACAGGGTCCAGGTCTTGTGTCCCAAAAACGTACAACATCGCGTGCCATATGAAGATCTCGATCATGTGACGATTGGTTCGCTTACCGGGCAAGCGTGGGAACAAATAGACCTTCCACGGGCCGAAACCGGCGATCTATTGGTCAATTTATGCAACCTCTCGCCATTAGCATCACGAAATTCGATCACAATGATGCACGATGCGCAGGTGTTTTCCACGCCGGACAGTTATTCTCGCGCCTTTCGGCTCTGGTATCGCTTCGCGCAACCAAGGATCGGTCGCAAAGCATCGAGAATCCTCACCGTATCCCACTATTCAGCCGAGCAATTGGTTGGGTTTGGTATTACAGACCCGGATAAGATTTCGGTGGTTCATAATGGCGTTGATCATATATTGGACACGCCTCCAACAACGAAAACCCTCGATGAGTATGAACTGTCTGACCGCAATTTTACGGTGGGGCTTGCCAATACGCAGGCGCATAAGAATGTTCGGGTCTTGATCGAAGCCTATCGACGCCCCGAACTACAAAATCAAAAACTGGTTCTGTTTGGAAGCGCCGATGAAGCAGCCTTCCGGGACGCCGATTTGCCTCTCACAAATAACATCATTCTGGTGGGCCGAATCTCGGACAATGAACTACGCGGCCTGCTGGAGCGGGCCACGGCCCTGGTATTCCCATCGAAAACGGAGGGGTTTGGTCTGCCGCCTCTTGAGGCCATGACACTCGGCACACCCGTCATTTGTGCCGATGCAGGTGCGCTCCCAGAAGTGTGTGGAGCCGTCCCGATTTATGCTGATCCTGATGATGTAGACGCCTGGGTCGCAGCGATTGTGGAACTCACGGACGAAGATCCAAATGCGCGAACCGCGCGGGCAATGGCAGCACGGAATCATGCGTCAGCCTATACTTGGGCTGAGGCCGGACGGAAACTTCTTGAAGTCGTTGATACGACGCTAACCCATCAGGATTGACGATCTGCAATTTTATTCGCTGCCCGGCGAACAATCATATCGACCAAAGTCGGCACATCTTTGCCTTTTAGGTCGATCGATGACGCCAAGTTCTGCGATTTCGCAATCTTCTTCAAATCGGCCAGCGAGAATGACAACAGCGTTTCTCGTGCGCCATCTGCCCCTTTTTGGTTGACCAGGGTCATTGGATTCAGAACGCTGGCCGCCGCGGCGCCGCGCAACTCAATGTCTCCGCCAAGCGCGTTGACGATTCGGTACGCCAAGTCCGGATTACCATGAAATTCTCGCCGAAGTGCCTCGAGGAAGTCGTCCAGTGCCTCAATCGGATCTTTGCTCATACAAATCGTCTCCTGAATCGCTGCTAACCCAAAAAATCGGATCTCAGATAGTCGTTTAGTCTCAATGCCAGAGACGCAATGGTCAGACCAGTGTTGGAAGCACCGGTCGAAGGCAACACCGAACCATCACAAACATAGATATTTTTTGCACCATGCACCCTCAGATTGGAGTCAACGACCCCGTTTTCTATGGTATCGGAAATCCTACATGTTCCGCTCAGATGCGCAGCCGAATACAGACGCTCCGAAAACTGATCCGGGACCACGTGCAAGTCACAGCCGAGCTCGGACTTCAGTTTTAATAGATTGTTTTTGATGGATTTTTCAACGTTTCCGTCAAACGCCCAATTGACCTGAACACCATCATTGCCGTCCAGCGAAACCGTGCTCTCAGGATCTGTGCTTTGCTCGTTCACGACCAATACGTAAGCATAGTTCGACTTAGTCCGAATTCTGAATTTGTCTTCAACGGCCTGAAACATGAAGTCAAAATCGTGAAACTGGCTGATCGCTGCCGCGATGCGTCGATACTTCCCTGTTTGAGCAAGAACTTTGAATGAGCGACGATATGGATCGCTCTTTAACGAGCCCGTCGCGGCGGCACGAAGATAAAATGCCGACGTCAGACCGGTCTCCTCATCATGGACTTTGAGCATTTGATTGGTTGCGGCTTTGGGATCATCGAGATTGCGCAGAGCAGCGTAGAGCTCAGTATTCTTGCAATCGCTGACCTTAGCGACAAACCCCATGGGGTGGTCGGTGAAGTTTCGACCCACCTGCGCGCCTCCGAGGTCACTTCTGAGCAGCAGAGCCGGAGAATTCAGCCCACCACTGGCGACGATAACCGCGTCAAACTGAGATCGAACGATGTCACCGCTCTCGTTTTCGTATTCAACGGTTGCGCCGACATCAAAGTCCGCAACGCTGGTCACCTTTACCTCATAGTGGATCTTCAGTGATTCAAGCGCTTCGTTCGAAGAAAACCGATAAGGATCAGCATAATAAATGCGATCAAGCATCACGTCGCCGGATACCGCGCCAGTTTGAGTGCTCCGCCATGCCTCAACACCTGATTCGCCATAGAGGATCTCAATGACTTGCTCATAATATGACGGCAATGTCGCAGACAGATCTTCGGGCCAGACATGGGACCATTCCGCAGATGTCATGCTCACCATACCGCCGGCCCATAATTCGGTGGTGCCCCCTTTGCCATAATAGACATTGGGAGTAATCCCGACAGGATGCCCTGAATACTGGATGTCCGAAGGCGCTTCGCCCTGCTTTGAGCCTCGCTCGAAGACTTCGACGTCGTAAACCTGGCTCAGTTTCAGTGCGAGAATACTTCCCGACAAGCCACATCCGATGATTGCAATTCTTGGTTTCGCATTCGCCATCATCTCAAATGCACCTCGTGTTCCGACCGTGTATCAAGTCGCGCAAAAACCCCAAACTTGGTGCAAGAACCTTGCCTCCAATCTTGGCATGTTTTGTGAAGACCTTGATCAATTGTCACGAGAAATCTCAACCAGCTGAGGAAAAAAGTGGAGCTGATACATCTCAGACCCCTACTCGGCAAAAAACCCTTCTGAGTGCCGGATGCAAAAATTCTTCGACAAATTTTGTTTAGCGCTTGAGAAAGAAGTGGCCGATCATAAAAGCGAGTTATCGGCCTTCTTTTTCAGCATGGAGAGGACGTTACGCACTCGGGAAGAAGCGACAGTCTTGTATAACCAAAGTCGGTTGAATCCGACCGTATTGAGCCCCGCGCCATAGGATACCGAAAACCGATGAAGCGAAACGTCATGAGTCGGACCGCGACGGCAAGTATCGCCCTTGTCGTTGCTCAGCTATTTGCAAAGCTGGTCGACTTTTTTCTCATCTTGTTGCTGGCGCGGATCCTGACGCCCGAGGATTTCGCGTTGATCGCCATCGCGATGATCTTTGTTCAGGTCACAGAGGCGGTGCTGGAAATGCCCGTCTTTCAGGCGATTATCAGAGTTGATCGCGTGACGCGGAACATGCTGCACACCGCTTTTACGATTTCGATTATCCGGTCGATCATCGTCGTCGCCATCATTCTTGTGCTGACACCGGTTGCCGTATTCCTCTTTGATGATGCCCGTTTGTATTCGCTCATGGCGCTGCTTTCATTGGCGCCCGCATTGCGCGGTCTTTACAACCCAAAAATGGTATTGTTCGCGCGGCGCTTGAACTTTTACCCAGAGGCGACGATTTCGGTGATTGCGAAGGTCGTGACGGCATTGATCGCGCTACCTTTCGCGATCACGACAAAAAGCTACTGGGCCCTGGCGATGATGACGATCCTGGCCCCCACCATCCTCTTCTCCGCATCATACATTTATGTTCCCTTCCGCCCGAAATTGTCACTGAAATCATGGAACATTTTTTCCAATATGGTGGGATGGTCGACGGTGGCGCAATTCTTCAACGCCGCGAACTGGCAGTCTGACGTGTTCGTTTTGGGACAGTTTGTATCGCGACGAACGACGGGCAATTTGAGTGTCGCCCACAATTTGAACACGACGATATCTCATATTTTCATCGGTCCTGTCATCCGCCCATTTATTTCGTCTTTTTCTGAATTGATGCGCACTGACGAGATCAAGCGCGGATATCTTTCTGCAACAAAAGCAGTATTTCTTGTAACCGGGCCGGTGTTTGCCACGCTGGCGATTCTTTCCGTACCAAGCATCTATTTCTTGTTTGGCCCTGACTGGACGCAAGCGCCGCAATTCATGACCGTCATCGCTTTCGCAACTTTGATAACCGTGTCGGTGCAACCTGCTGGAAGCATTGCATATGCGATGGATCGAACCGTATTCGTGGCCTTGATCATGTTCACTGGATTTTTATTCAAAGGCACGCTGATGTATGTGGGGTATCAGCTATATGGTATTCCTGGGTTTTTTGCTGGCCAGATCAGCGGTGCGGTCGCCTATCTGATCGTCGCCGTCTTTGTCGTAAAACACCTGATCAAGATTCCTGTCTTACGACAAATTTCAAACGTTCTGACCATTGTCGTGGCACTCGGAGCGATGGCATTCTGCTTGCGAATGCTGCTACCGATAATCTCCTATGACAACCAATTCACCCTGCTCTTCTCAATCATTGGTGTGACGTTGATCGGATTGGTTGTATATCTCGCGACCATCTGTGCCTGTTGGATCGCACTGGGCCGTCCTGACGGGATCGAACGCGATGCAATGAAGCGGCTTTCCAGCTTAATCCGACGCTCTTCTGCCTCCGCATGAGAACAATTTGGGGCTGAACAAGATAGCGTTGAGTCCCTAATTGAAGCGGGGCTCAGACTCACTTGGATTGTTTCGGCAATTGCGTGTGCAGGGTGCGCGGTGCGGGGTCAAAATAGCCTTCCAGCCTACCAACCGCTGTATTCAAGGCATGTATGGCCAGTCGAAAACGCAGACTAGCGGCATAGAATGCAGCCTTCAGGCTTGGCCGAGAAACCCAAAATCCGATATCGAGAATTGAGTATTTGTGCATCCGTAGCACGCGCCCATGTCCGCGCGCATATTTGCGTGCCTTTTGAACCAGCGCTTTATCCGGGCGAGGTGAATCGAGCGACTCATGGTGCCCGAAAAGTGATGGATCATAATATAGTTTCGCCTTTGCCTGGATGGCTCGCAGTGCGAGCTCCTGACCTTCGCAGGCTTGCCAGGCCGAGTCTGCCCCGACCCCGACTCTCGGATCGTATCCGCCTAAATCGTTCAATAATTGGCGCCGGAAGAAGGCGACCCATTCGATTTGAGTCGTCCAGACATTTTTGCGGGTGATGAACTGAGCGGACACCTCAAAACGACCATTGATCGAGTTTCCGTTTTCGTCTGCGGCGCGACCGGTCAGGCCATCGAGGTCCAATTCTTCCAGCGTGTCTACGGCGCGCTCGAAAAAGTCGTACGGATACCAACAATCATCGTCAGGAAAGACGACATAGTCGCCCTGACACGCGCGTATTCCATCATTGCGCCCAATGCTGAGGCCGTGCCGGTCCGGTGTTCTGATCCGCTGAATCGGAAACGAGTATTTTTCTCGCTCCACGAATGCCAGTCGATCGTCTTCGTTTTGGTCGACAATTATGACCTCAAAGTCGCGAAACGATTGTGCCTCCAAACTCGCCAGGACACTTTCAACTTCCCGATCGCGACCAAGGGTTGAGATTATTGCGGAGAGTTTCATTGGGTGACGACACCTTCATTAGTTTGCGCGTCCAGCCAGTCCCGCGAGATGCCGCGCTCATGTCTGACGCGTTCGGTCAAGCGATAGACAAAATTCGCTCTGGTTTCATTTTGCCGCGAATTGCATCCGCGAATGCCAGAAAGTTACCGCGCAACCGTCCGGGATAATCAATGTTCGGGTGATTTCTAAAACTCTTCAGTAGGTTCGCCGCGATCGCACGGCTCAGAAACTCCGCACAAACACCATACGACACGCTGCCTTTACGTTTCAAATAGATGATATTGGCGATCTGGGAGTAACCCATGCGGGTCCCACTTGTGCGCGCAGACTTTACGCCCAGGTGAACCCCGAGGGGATCCGGATGATAAATCGTTCGGCCATATTTCTGAACCGAGCTGGTAAAATCGCGGTCTTCTTGCCAGCCATAAAGCGGTAAACGTTCGTCAAAGCGGGCTTCAACGAAAACTACGCCTCGAACGGCCATGTTACAACCATACATCGAACTCACGACTCGCGGCTCATCACCTTGCGCCCAGCATTTCTGCGTGACAATTCCACCGTCAACAATCTCTGCGGCCGCAGTCTCACTCAGGCCTTCACTATGGATTCCATCGGCCAGCACTTGGCCTGTTAGACCGGCCACCTCGGTTTCGGCGGCAAATACTTTGCTCGCATTCTCGAGCCAGGTTGGCGATGGTCGGAAATCATCGTCGAAAAATGCCACAAACCAATCGGGAGAGGGCGTCATGTCAGTCAATACATGCGACACTCCGAAATTTCGCTGAATGGTCAAACCAGGTTTTCCGGTCGTCAGCACAATTCCTCCCAAATCGGAAAATGCGGGATGTGCGCTCAATCCGTCAATGTCGTTATCGTCAACACCTACAAAAACTACGCCCGACGGACGCAAGGATTGCGCCGCGAGATAATCTAGCAACGCATAACACTCTTGGGCTCGGCCTTTGGTTGCGACAATCACAAAAGCGTTCATCTAGCCAGTCTCCTCTACAAGCCCATTCCATTCACAAAGCATGCCATGCTTTCTTTCTTCTGGATGGCGGGATTGAATCGCTACGCGTACCATCGGGATACTCTCAAATTCACAATGTCGATCGCGCATCAACTAAGCCATCTTTGCTTCACCAAATTCGTCTGGCAATTCCGGGTCCGGTTCTCCATATGTGCCGAACACTGGGGCTTCGACAATTTTATAGGCAGCCATCGCCGCGAAAATGTAAAATATCAACCCTGGTGACGCCCCGCCCGACAGTGAGTTGGCGATGATCAGTGCGATCATTCCAGAGCGGGCTGCGGCAGCAATCTGCGCATCTTCTTGCGCCGGTAGCGTTTGGAAGCGACGCCCGCCATTCGTGCTGAACACCTTGGTCAGGAAGATGATGTAAACGAGCAGGCCCAGAAACCCGGTTGAAGATATCAAAGATATTGCAAAGCTTGAGGTCTGGATGGTTCCGAGGCCCACACCTAAGCCAAAACTGTCGAAGAAATTCTGGATTGCCGACATGTTCCAGTTCATTCGCTCAACACCGGAGTCAGAATCCAGTTTGTTGATCAACATCTCGTTGATCATCTCATTCACCGGGTCGAGCAGGTCAGGTCGCAATGCAATCGCAATCGCGATCAGGACGCCTAGCGCCGGCAGCATCGAGAATAACAAACTTGTTCTGGCGACCCGTTCCCTGCCGCGCGGCAAGGTTCGGTCGATGCCTGAAAAATCTCGCGGCATCACGATCATTAGATAAATTGCCAGGGCTGCAAATGCCGTCGACGATGTCGACATGACGAGAGCAATAAATGTTCCCGCAGCCGCCAGGCCCGTAAACGGCAAACTCACACCGCCGCGCCACAGCCTGAATGTGAAGGCAAACAAACCCAGAGCGTGCATGGAAAAGGCCGATGCCTCAGCGAACATGCCGGTGACGCGTTTCATACCCAGCACGATATCACCTGCCCGCTGGACATAATTGGCGTTCCGGATGAAATCCAGAATTTGATCTGTTCCGGTTGCGAATGTCACGGAATCCACAATCACAAGACCGATATTTACAATGGCCGAGATCAATACGGCATAAGCGGCGGGCCGAAGCGAGCGCATTGAAATCAACATGGCGCCGACCAGAATGAAGACGGACAAATCGCCAACATAATAGACCGCTTGCGCGATGTTGCTGCTGAGGGGCGAGATCATCTGCTTGCGCAGTGGTCCAAGCAAATTGTCCTGTCCCAATGGGTAGACTTCAAACATCCCCTGGAAAATGCGCGGCATGAAGATTGATGTCACGACCGCCCACGCCACGAACAGCATGAGCAAATACTCCGACCGATCCAGCGTCAGGGTCTGTAACACTCTGCCAGCGCCGTTCTGTCGGATCAGAACGGCAATCGCCAGGAACAAGATCATCAAATATCCAGGCGCGACCGGCGATCCTCCCAACGCATGCAACGTAATTGCTGCCGACGCCTGCAATAGGAGCGCGACGCACAAGACTGTCAGAGTCCACGCTCTTGAATAGAACAGGGTCCCAATCGCGATCGCGGAAACGATGATGCCAATCAGTTCTAAACCCATGAAGCCTAAGCCTTCTCAAGAAGACACCTGATCAACTTAACTCGTATAATACGTGGAGTACGATCGGTATCCCGAATGACCATAGCCGCGATCATGATATTTCTTAACGTCGACCTGGTTGAGCAGCACACCCGTGATCGTGGCACCAAAATCAGTCAGCACGCCGAGCGTTTCTTTCAAGGCCGAACGATTGGTCTTAAGCCATTGTGCGACGACGACCACCTGATCGACCTTGCTGGCAAGAACACGTGTCTCTGCCATTAACAGGATGGGGCCCGTATCGAAGATGATCAAGTCATAAATCTCTTTCAACCGATCTAGCAGTTCATCGAATACTTTCGACCCAAACACATCACGTGGTGTGTTGCGTCCGGTGGTCAGGGGCAAAATATGCAGCCCCGTCTTCTCGTCGATTGTCACTGCATCATCAACAGAGCATTCGCCGAACAGGCATTCCAGAAAGCCCAGTTCCTTCTGGTCTCCGACAGACCGCGCGGACATTTGTCGGCGTCGGAAATCGCCGTCGATGATCAACGTTTTCGATCCACACATCGCCGCCATTCGGCCCAAGCCATAGGTGAGAGTCGACTTGCCCTCATTGGGCTGCGAAGACGTGATCGCGACGGTTTTTACCATTGAATCGAGATCGGCAAATATCAAGGAAGCGCGTAAATTCCGCAAAGCCTCAGCATAGCTGGACATCGGATTATTCACCAAATATTCGCCAGGGTTCTTGCGATCAGAACGCGACAATAATGGGAACACACCCAGGAAAGGCACGTTGAAATTGGACTCAATTTCCTCACCTGCGGTGATTTGACTGTTGAGTGTTTCGATAATGATCACCACGCCAACGCCGAACGCACATCCCAAGATCAAGCCGATAATGAGATTCAAGGACGTTTTTGGGAATGAGGGGCTGGTTGGCACGGTCGCACGAGACAGAATGCGGGCATCTGCTTCGGCCAGGCCTTCCTGATCGTCAATCTGTTTATAGCGTTCCAGATAGGTCTCGTAGGTTGTACGCGATGCATCCGCATTACGTTCAAGCTCGCGTAATTTTACGCTGGCGCGATTATTCTCTGCCAATGTCGCACGCATCGTCGAAAGGTTGCGTTCGAGGCTGTTGAGCCGCTGCCGTGAAATTGTAACTTCGCTTTCCAGATTGGAAACGATGCGCCGGACTTCCACCCCGATCTGAACGTCGACATTGGCAATCTCTTGATTGATCCGCTGAATTTCTGGATGGTTCGGCAGATAGCGGTTTTCCAAATCGGCCTTTTCGCGATTGATTTCAGATTGCTGTCTGCGGAGTTCGGCGATCACTGGCGATTGCAGCGCTTCAGAACTGGCATCGGCAGCTGTTCCAGAACGGGCCACTTGGCGTACCGCGGCCAACCGCGCTTCGCGTTCGGCTAAGTCCGCCCGCTGAACGATCAGCTGGGCGTTTAAGTCTGTCATCTGCTGTTCGTTTAGCGTCGTTTCGCCAGATGTATAAAGACCGGAAGCGGATCGATAGGCCTCGACCAGACTCTCGGCATCGTTCAACTCTTCGCGCAAATCAGACAAACGGTCTTCGATCCAGGCATTCGCGCGGCGCGTCGCTTCATACTTGGCGTCCAATTGTTCGATCAAATACTGGTCAGCCATTTGGTTGGCGATTGCCGTTGCAAGCTCTGGATCATGGCTGTCCGCGGTGACCGCAATACCATAGGTCGCGCCAATGCGATAAGCGCCAGTCTTACTCAACAGGGTCGAAACCACGCTATCCATTTCAGTTTGAGATGATAGCGCCGAACCTCCAATCGCGGAGTCCGCATCATCGCCGCCAAAGAGTCCTGTCACAAATGACTTGGCGCTGGTCTTCAACTGATCCATCGCACCTGGCGTTCTCAATCGTGCATTGAATTCGGGTGATTCGATCAAATTCAATTGAACCACTACTTTCTCAGCCAATGTCCTCGACCGCAGAATTTCCACCTCCGTGTCGACAATGGCGGAATCAGGCGGCAAGCCTGACAAGACGGAACCGAAATCGACCACATTCGTCTCGCGTGCATCAATGATGACAGACGCGCTGGTCGAGTAGATAGGGGTCGCCTGAAACGTCAGCACCGCCACACCGGAGAAAACCGCCATCACAATGAGCAAGAATATAGGCAGCCGCCGACGAAACGCTCGAAAGACCTGGTTAGGATCTGAAACCTTTTCCTCTGATGCCGTCGTACCGTAATCAGTATGATATCCTGCCCGCTGATTGAAACGGGCATCAAGACGAAAAGGTTTATTCACGGTAGTAAGTCCTCAAATGGCACAGGTTGCCATTTTTGCGGGCAATTCCTGTGCCTTAAGATTCCCGATTAAGGGAAAATACGCAGTCCCAGAAGCAATCTGTTCTCCGTGAAACTTTGCACATTGGAAGACTGATCCGTCAACTCGAAAGACCCATCAATCCAAATATTTCGGTTCATCTTCCAGATTGCGCCCGCTTTGACCGTTATACGATCATCATTGCGATCGAAATTCTCAAAATCAAAGTTGGTGAAACCGGCTTCTCCCGTCAAAATGACGTTGCGCTGATATTCGTGATCTGCACGGACGTTCACACTGCTCTGTACAGCCGCATTCGTAGCTGCCAATCCTGGGTCGATAACGCTGCGCTGCGCAGACCCGCTAATCGTCGTCAATTGTGTGACAAACCACTGGGCATTGGCAAGAAGCGAGAGGCCATCAACATCGGCAAAAGATGGGTCATCATATTCGTACTGTTGGTAGCCAATGCCGATATCGCCACGGATCAGACTACGAAGCTCGAAATCGGTACCCGCGCGTACGATCGTCCCTTGGGAATCTCGATTGAAAGCGTTGAAGATGTTTGGCGGGTCGTAATCATTCTCGTCCCGAACGGCTTCAACGAATAATGCCCAATCTCGCTGCACCGCGTAAGACACACGTGCTGAAACAGTAGTCTCGTCGCGATCTCGGAAGTCTTGATCTTGAATCAAACCGTTTTGCAGCTCGATATCATCGAAGTCGAAGGTTCGAAGTCCAACCGCGCCTCGAACTTTGATCCGGCCCGCCTCATATTGAGCGCCAATCTCACCACCAACGCTACTGAATTCGACCGGCTCTGCTGCGTCCTGAAGGCTCGCGATATTTGAGCGTGGCTCAGTCAGATCCTCAGCTTGAGCGGCTGCGAAAAACGACAATTCATCCGTCGCATCAAGACGCCCATCTGCCAGCAGGCTGATATTGGTTCGGCTCTCGGAGCCGATGTCGAAATACTCGAGATGATCCACGACCGCGTTAAAACCAAGAGCGTGACGGCTCCATGTCGAATCAAGCTCTGCTTGAGGCGCAAAACCGACAAAGGTATCACTCGTTTCATTTTGATCTGTCGCGAACAGGTTGGACGTGTAACCACCTGAGAAGCCAAGTTCTGTTTTAGCGTCGAACACACCAAATTTGATTGGTAGAGGATCAAATTCTGGTTGGGCTCTGTCTGTGACAGCCTCATACTTATTGCGGATGAAGAAGTCTTCTTCTTGAGCGACCACCGTACCCGATCCCAATGCAATGACGGATACTGCGAGCGAAGCCATTCTAATCATATTCGGTTTCATTTTGGTCTGCCAACCTTTTCAACTTTACCCAGCGAACATATACGCGGCCAATCGTATCTACTCGATTAACCGCACACATATTCGATCGTCCGAGACGATCTTATGAATTAATTCGAATAATCCGAGGAGGATGGTGAACTTTGCTGGCTGCCTTGTGGAGGTGGCAGGTCGGCAGCGGCCTTCAGAACAAAACTGGACTGAGCATCGCTATTACCTTTCGGCGCCTGACGCTCGAACGTGGGGGCCGGTGGTTCTTCAGAGACAAGAAGCCGGGACTGAAACGCATTGTAATCGGTTGAATATAAAGTCAGCATTTCACCAGCGAATTCATTAAGTTCGCCACAAACATTGTCTGCACTCTGCAAAATTCTCAAGGCGCTGACCACGTCTCGGGATTCAGACCCCATACGCGCAACTTCCGCTCGAACGTCACGATAAAGCGTTTGTTCGTCTTCGCATGACGCATAAGCTGCGATGGTCCATGCGAGAGGCTCGCCTTCATTCGTCGCGTTTAGCTTAGTTTCTTGAGCCAACGCGCTAAAACTAATGCCAGCGATGCAGATCGCTGAGGCCAAAATAGATTTCTTCATATTTTTAATCCCACTTCACTTATTTTGTATAGCAGAGTAGCCGTCCCTCGGAAACCCGACTCTCGCAAAAGGCGAACCGCTAGAAAAAGCGCTCAATGACACGAATCGTATCGCCAGGCATGATTTGCGTCGACGGGTCGAGGCGAACGCGAAACTCTTCTTCGTCTTCGGCGCCTCTTATAAGGATCACATTGTCATTCGCGCGATAGGTAAAGCCCCCCGCGGTCGCAACTGCGTTGAGAACCGTCAGGCCGCTCGAATATGGATATTCGCCGGGCTCTCGTACTTCCCCGAGAATGTAAAATGGGCGGTAATTCATAACTTCGATATTGACCCGCGGCGAGCGCAAATAGCCATCAGAGTAACGGCCTTCAATGGCGGTTTCGAGTTCTCGGACGGTCAGGTTAAGCGCCACGACTTCGCCGATCAACGGCAAAGAGACCGACCCAGTACCGTCCAGAATATACTCACCAGATAGTTCGGGTTCGCCAAAAACCGTAACTCTCAATTCATCCGCAGACCCGAGCTTGTATTCACCAACCACCCGCCGAGAAACGATGTTCCCGTCTTCAGGCGAAGTGTTAACGGGTGCCCCCTGACAAGCAACCATCAGGCCGCTCAACAGCAATGCAATGGTGCCCTGAATCAGTTTCATTCGTCTCAACCTTCCAAATATTATGCGCCAGTCGCTAGGAACTCGACCACGTCCGACGTTAGCTTAACCGCGGTGAGGCGCCCCGTGAAGTACGCACCTGTGTCGACATTTATTCTTCGATGGTCATGATGCGGAACATCCGTCGGCGTGTGACCATGCACAACAACAACGTCAAACGTGCTTTTCGAACTCAAAAACTCGTCCCTAATCCACATCAGGTCATGATCTTCTTGTTCTGCAAAATCTTTGCCAGGCTTCATCCCAGCATGAACGAACCCATAGCCCCCAATTTTGACACGCGTTGGAAGCGTCCGAAGAAACGTCTGATGCGTCCGCGGACAGGCCTTTAGAAAATCATCGTGGGCCTTTTTCCACTCTTCATTCAACGACATACTTTTTGGCGGCTTTATGCCATAGGAAACCAAGGTTTCCCGCCCACCATAAGTCGCCCATTTGGGGCCAAAACTTGGATCGGAAATAAATGAGAGGATCGCATCCTCGTGATTTCCCTTAATGAAATGAGCCTGGAACGCTTTGACCCGCTCTCCAAGTAAAATGTCTATAACTTGGCGCGACTGAAAACCTCGGTCGATATAGTCCCCCAGAAACACGATATGGACATCGCCGACAAACCCAGTCGCATCTCTTTCAATCTGTCCGAGCAGATCGGAAAGAAGATCCGCGCGGCCATGAATATCACCGACAGCATAGATAAGAGTGTTCTCGTCTAATGCGTGTTCTGACGGCACAGAAATGCGCGCGGACGGTCCGATTGAACCAGACTCACGTTCATCCTTCGCAGATTGATTGTTCGACCTTCGACCAAATGCGCTCGAGCGGGCCAATCGCTCAATTGTCACAGACAACATTCGCTTAAGAAAGCGAAAAAAGAATGCCATCTGATTTAACATTGCGCGCCTTACTGGGTCCCCTGGTTGGTATATTGCGAACGGTGTGTTGAGGTCAAACAAGATCGCCACCGGCATCCTCTTCGATCCCGGTCCCTCAAGGCTTGCACTCTACGTACCAATTTGTGGCTTAGGCTAAAAAATCAACGCAAAAATACCAATCCAAAATGCGCTGCACAAAATAAGGACAGTCAGTGTCACCCAACGCAACGGCCACTTTGCTGATGACGCTGTCGAACGGGGCGGGGAAACAATTCGCTCATCAGGTCGCAACGCGCCAGATGTGCCCGATCCAACTTCTTCCTGACGCGTGAATAAATTCATTCGTGTCTCATCTTAGCTTCAATAATGATGAATATTAGTCGGCGGTCATTTATGGCGTGTTAATCAGGTCGTGGCTGAAAGTGTGATGGCCCAATGGGTGTGACATAGATCATGGCTATCACAAATCCACTAAGGAAGGATATAAAGTTCTGTAATGAGGATGTTGACGCAAGTGCTTGGTTTTTATCGGTTAGATATAGTGAAAGCGGTCCCGATAGTCTTGGCCTTTACGATTCTCATTTGGGTGAGTTTATCAACGCAGGCATCGCTCGGTCGGATCGATTCTTTACAAGCAGGCCGAATAGACCCCCTCCAATATGCGAACGCTCTAACCGCTCGCCATACAGTATCGCATCCAAAGGAATGGACCTTAACAGCAGAATTACTGGCGCGACATCACCCGGAAGAAACTGCACTGTCAGTGTCTCTATTGCAGCGTGCTTTGGAAAACAGTCCCGATGACGCGCATTCCTGGGCGTTGTTATCGTTCTTGGAAAAGAAAAAGTCGGGAGCCTACACGCAAGATGCTGAGGCGAGCTTGCGCCGCTCATTTGACGTGTGCCCGTATTGTGATCGGGACTTGCTGCGCTGGAGATTCACATTTGTTCTCGATAACTGGGAAGCTGCCAGTGAGGACTCAAAGTTGGCGGCCTTTTCAGGTGCAGATTTTCTGAGATGGTGGTATTTGGACTATGATTTCCTTCATCAAGTTCGCGAGGCGTCCTTGGCACGACAAATTCCATTCGACACGTATCGAAGAAAAATCGACACGCCCGTGAGACCTCAAGAAATCGAGTCGTAATGGATCGGAAATGAGTATTGCCCCTGTGTTTGAGGTTGCAAAACACGCAAACTCAGATGCTACCTATTTCTATTTGGCCCCGTCAGACAGCAAAACAGCGGGGACGGTCATCATCATGATTTTGATATCGCTGGAATAAGACCAGTCGGACACATACCGCACGTCCAAAGCGACGCGCTCACCATAAGACGTGTCGCTTCGACCGCTGACCTGCCAAAGACCTGTCAAACCGGGCCGAACCTGACAGTAATAGGTGAAATAGTCACCATATTTTTCGATCTCGTTTTGCACGATCGGACGCGGTCCGACGATGGACATATCGCCACGTAAAATATTGATCAGTTGAGGCAGCTCATCCAATGATGATTTTCGCAGAAAGCGTCCAAAAGCCGTAATTCTTGGATCATTTTCCAACTTCTGTGTGGCTTGCCACTCGCGCCTTGCGCGCGGGTCTGTATCCAACAATTTCTTCAATCGGACATCAGCATCGATCACCATCGAGCGAAATTTGTAGCACCGAAAATTGTTTCCATCGCGTCCGATTCGGGTTTGCTTGAAAAGGGCCGGACCACCATCTGAAATCCTGATGGCAATTGCGATCGGGATCAAGATTGGCAATAGGAAAACCAGCGCAACTAATGCGATCAAAAAATCGGTCGCGCGTTTAAAAAATCCGTTCGCACCATTTCTGCTATACGGTTCTTTCTCCACCGCATAATTAGAGTCGTCCAAATCACGCGAATAAGACTGAAATCCCATTTCTACGTCCCACTTCCCATCAAACTTCCCCATTCCTCTCGGTTTATTCGAGACAGCTGCAAGTTCTTTGCCAACTGCTGTCTCTTCCCCGATCGAGAGATTGAATGTCGTTTGATGACCCAGAATCTACCAAATAAGTCGAGACGCTTTATGACCCCGGTTTAGCCTGAATTGCAAACGCCTTCGCCTGATAGGGGAAAAAATTATGATAAAGTTAATGTTTGAGTTCAAATTCTGCGCACTGGTGGTTCAGGATGCACCGCTGCGTCGATTTAGTAACCATTTTCTGAGCAAAATCCTGACAAACACACCACACTGTCATCAGGGGGCGAATCAGTCATCGCAGATCAAGTCACATCAAGGCGATTAGGCACTCTCATCCACCATCTGGAACGATGGGCGTTTCGTACGATCGCCATTCTTGTTCCGCTTTGGGTCCTGCTTGCTCATCTAAATGCAGGCGCTGATTCAGAATTGGCGACTGCCATATTCAGTTTGGGCCTCTCCTTCGGTTTCTTATTCCTCCTCGCCGCCCTACGCTTCCAACAAATCCCTGTCTTTATGGCCTCCGTTGCCGCAGGCTTTTTGCTGTGGGTCGGATTTGGTCTGTTTGGGGATTGGTCGACCGCCAAGCACGAAGTGCAATCGCTTGCTGCGGCTGGCTTCATCACGGGCATTGGATACCTGATCGGTCGCCGCCCGGGCGCGATCAAGATTGCCTGGATCGCATTGAATTGGAGTCTGCTCGGCTTTTCCCTGCTTGCGATCATTATGTTTTGGACAGCTGGCAGCCCTGACTCAATGCAAACCGGTATATCATTTGATGGTCGACTGACTGCCGGATTTGGATCCGCGAACACAGCAGCGTCCCTATTCGGAGTCGCCGCGCTGCTCGCTGGCAGCCGGGCCCTCATGCGCCTGAGTGACTCCAAACTGGGTCGCCTTTCACGCACGGACCGCATCTATCATTTTGTTCAGGCCGAATATGCGAACCTCATGCTTTTTGTGCTCGCTGGCAGCTGCCTGCTTCTCACCGAATCGCGAGCCGGCATCTTTATTGGTGCCGTCTGTGTGACAGCATTATTGAGCTTGGAGCTGATCCGTCTATCCAGAAAGGGTATTGTGCGCTTCATTCGACGCAAAAGATTCTGGATACCGATCGGGGTCGGGTTGGCGTTTGTGATCGGGCTGGCCATCACTGGCATCATCAATCCCTATAACCAAGAACCCCTCCTGAATAACGCTCAATCACGACTATTGATGTATGACACGTATCTGACGCTCTGGCTCGAACGTCCGCTGTTTGGACATGGATTGGGTTCATTCAACGCGCTGAATGATGCTCAGACCACGCTCGACAACGCTGCAGTGCTGGTTCCAATGGGTGCGGCGCACAATAATTTGTTGCAATGGTTGGTACAGCAGGGATTGGTTGGAACACTCTTGATGTTCATGATCTGCGGGCTGATCTACGTTCCAATCGTTCGCGCCTTGCGACTGCCTGCAAGTCTGCCACGACATTTCTTGCGCATGGCCTTTGCAGTGACTGTTCTGATTTTTGGCCACGGTCTGGTAGATTATGCCCTCGAAATCCCAAGTGTAATGTGGACCTATTCCTATATAATCGGATTAGCTGCAGGCTTTGCCACGATCGTCCGCGCGCCACAATCAATGGCTGACGAATAGCCCTTTCGAGTCTCGCTCGGATATGCCAGAACATGTCCATTGTGAAAGGGATGGGATGTCTGCAACAATCGCGGCTATCGCGAACCTGAAGGGTGGAGTCGGAAAGTCGACCACGACGCTAATGCTGGCAGATGGCCTGGCTTATTATTATGGGGCCAATGTCCTCGTCGTGGATTTCGATCCGCAAGCCAATTCCAGCCAAATGCTGTTGACCGATCGCGGCCTGCAAATGGCCTTTAAACAGGGCAAGGGCGTCCATCATTTGATCCATCAATTCATGGAAAACCAACCGCCAAATATTGCCAATCTGATTCTGCCAAACGCCGTCACACTTGAAGAGTTACGACGCGCCGAGGAACGTGACGAACGAAACGGCTGGATTTCCATTCTTCCGGCACACACACAATTGCGTCTCACAGAAATGGAACTGGAAGAGAAAGTCTATTCCAAAGGCATGGCACCAAGCCGACTGGCCAGCTATCTCGCAGGGCATCTCGAGAAGGCGATTGAGCCTTTGGCGGGCATTTACGACGTAATACTGATCGACACACCCCCCTATTTGTCTCCGATCGCACGGGCAGGTCTGGCCATCGCCAATACATATGTGACACCGACTCTGGCGGACTCTGTTTCGATCTGGGGCACAAAGCAATTCACCGATTGGGTGACCGCAGAAATTACCCCGCATCTTGCGCGTCGAAACTTCGTTGTCATCACGCGCTTCAAGAACACGCGATACGCTCGCAATGCCGAAAGCGAGTTGAAAGAAATCTATCTGAAGGATCGAACGTTCGGACCGACAATTCCCGAATCCGTGCAAGCGCTCAGCGCCATGGATCGTCCTGATCTCGACAGCTATGATTCCATGCGAGGTAAATACGGCCGTCTGCGGAACGAAGTGAAGCGGCTGGCAGAGAGTTTCGCGACCTTCCTGGCGCAGCGCAGTTCGGGCGAGGCTCCAAAGATGGTCCGCGACTGATCACATCGCCTGCAAGGCGGTTCGCAATTCTTGTAAATCATCTGGCAAAGCCACTTCACCGCACACGGTAGCGCCGGTGACCGGATGTTTGAATGAAAGGCTTGCGGCGTGCAGGGCCTGACGCGTGAGCTTTCTCGCCAATTGAGTTGCTTGATCAAAGTAGACGCCGCGACCGTTCGCTTTGATCCCGCGATGGCGCGCGTACACCGGATCACCAATCAATGAGCAACCAATGTGTGCCATATGCACGCGAATTTGATGCGTACGACCGGTTTCAAGTCGGCACTCTATAAGTGAAGCCGCGGGGCGTGCCTCGACTTTGCTGATCTCTCCATAAGTCTCAAGCGCGCGATAGTGCGTGATCGCATGTCGCCCCATGCCGGAGTCGATAACTGCCATTTTCTTTCGATCCTGCGAGCTGCGGGCAATATCGGTTTCTATCGAACCCGCCAAAGGGCGCGGCGCCCCGCGCACCAATGCCAGATAGGTCCGGTCAATATCATGCCGCGCGAACAGGTCAGACAAGCCTTGATGTGCGCGTTCCGTCTTCGCCACGACCAGAACGCCTGTCGTGTTCTTGTCGATCCGATGAACGATGCCAGGTCGCTCGACGCCGCCAATACCAGGCAGGCCGCCCTGGCAATGATGCAGCAATGCATTGACCAATGTGCCCTGCCAGCTGCCCGGCGCCGGGTGCACGGCCATGCCGGCTGCCTTGTTGACCAGCAGCAGATGCTCATCCTCAAACAGGATGTCCAGCGGAATAGCCTCGGCTTGCGGGACGGCGGGCACTGGCGCCGGCATGTCGACAATATATTCGATGCCTGGCGCGACCGGCGCTCTCGGGTCATCTTGAATGACGTGCTCGCCGGCGCGCAATTCACGCACATGCCCCTCTTTCACGAGAGTCTTGGCGCGAGATCGAGACAGAGTCTCGATCTGCTCGCTCAAGAATCGATCGAGCCGGGTTCCTTTATCGTTTTCGCCTGCTAAAGCAGATAAGACTGTCATAAGAACCATATAAACTGACAGATGCGAGAAGGTCATGCTGCAATCGCAATTGCAGTGCAAAGAGGAGAAACCGGTTAATGGGAAAGATAACCCGACGCGGCTTATTGGGGGCCAGTACCAGCGTCATCGGACTGACAGCGTGTAGCCGCGACCCCCTTCTCGAGCCTGAATCCCGCGTCACGGTTAGCCCTGACGAACGCGCAGCCTATCCGGGAGTAGTCAATTTCATCCATGGAGTAGCCTCGGGTGATCCTTTGCCAGACAGCGTCATCATCTGGACCCGCGTGACACCGGATGCGGCCTATCCGGACCTCGCTGTTCCGGTGAGTTATGGGATCTTCGAAGACGCTGAGCAGTTGCAGCCGGTCAAATATGGGCAAGGCTACGCCCTCGCCGAGCGCGACTATACCGTCAAAGTCAACATTGCCGACCTTGAGCCAGACAAGGAATACTATTTCCGCTTCATCGCCAATGTCGCCTCTGGCGATGTCGGCTCGCCTGTCGGACGCACCCGGACCGCGGCGGCGTCCGGCGACACGCCGGTGAAACTGGCGGTGATTTCCTGTTCCAATTACCCGTTCGGCCGCTTTCACGTCTATCGCGACATTGCCAATACAGAGGAGCTCGATGCCATCGTGCATCTTGGTGACTATATATATGAGTATGGCATTGACGGTTATGGCGGCAGCGTCGGTCAAGAGATCGATCGCAATCATGAACCGCCACTGGAAATCGTCTCGCTCGATGATTATCGCACCCGGCACGCGCAATATAAGACCGACCCGGATCTGCAAGCGGCACACGCCGCTGCGCCATGGATCTGCACCTGGGATGATCATGAAAGCACGAATAATTCCTATCGTTCAGGCGCGGAAAACCACAATCCGGAAGCGGGCGAAGGCAATTGGACAGATCGCAAACAAGCCGCCGTCCAAGCCTATTTGGAATGGATGCCCGTTCGCGACCCAGAAGTCGGCAGGGCCCGTGAGGCTTTGTATCGCCGGTTTGACTTTGGCGACGTCGCCTCGGTGATCTGTCTTGAGACT
This sequence comes from Pseudomonadota bacterium, assembly GCA_039188075.1. Taxonomy (GTDB): domain Bacteria; phylum Pseudomonadota; class Alphaproteobacteria; order Caulobacterales; family Hyphomonadaceae; genus Henriciella. The sequence continues at coordinate 13,083 of JBCCZH010000002.1, read as the reverse complement.
CGTCTGACCGGACGGTCGGACGAGATTTCCTGGTTCACCGAACTCGGTGGATTAGAGGCGAGCGCGATCCCGATGGCGGCCATGAACACTATGGTGCGCGTGCAAAATCCGGATCGGACCATGCTTGGCGCGGCGCAGGAAGCCTGGCTCGATCAGCAGCTGAATGACTCAACCGCAAAGTCGAAAACGTGGCAGGTGCTCGCCAATCAAATCATCATGGCGCGCGTTCGTCCGCCAAATTTCCAGCTGACGCTGACAGATGAGCAGAAAGCCGCCCAGGACGTTGGCTATGTTCAGCAATTGATCCCGTTCAGCCAGTTGGGCCTGCCCTGGAATCTCGATGCGTGGGACGGATTCCCGGCGGCGCGGGACCGCCTGTATGAAAGTGCCAAGGCCGCCGGCGCAAGACTTGTAACCCTGACCGGCGACACGCACACGGCCTGGGCCAACACGCTGCGCGACGCCGATGATGAACAGCGCGGAGTCGAATTTGGCTGCACGTCCGTCACCTCACCCGGATTTGGCACATATATGAAAGACGTGCCGGATATCGGCGCGCAATTTGTCGATGCCAATGATGAGGTCGATTATCATGATGCGAATGGCAATGGCTGGACTCTGGTGACGCTGACAACGGATGACGTTCGTGCGGACTATCGAAAGGTCACTGATGTCCGCGCCGAGACGTTCACGGCCAGTGATGTCACAGCCTATGTCAGCCGTCGTACCGATGATGGCATGACCCCACTCGTACAGGCCTGATCAGGTCCGCGTCGCGGCACCCTTGCCCAGCCCTGTATTCCATGCTGTCTCGCCCTCTTGAAGACAGCATTTGGAGAGCATGATGGGTGTGTTGGACGGCAAGGTCATTCTGATCACAGGCGGCGGCAATGGCATTGGCAAGGAGTGCGCCTTGCTGGCCGCGAAAGAAGGCGCCAAGGTCTTGGTCAATGATCTGGGCGGCGCCCTGACGGATGCCGGTGATGCTTCAGGCGATGCCGGACTGGCCGAACAGGTCGCGCAGGAAATTCGCGCCGCAGGGGGCGAGGCCGCATCCAATTCTGAAAGTGTGACCGACATGGCCGCCGTGCAGGGCATGGTCGAGCAGGCCAAAGATACGTTTGGCGGTCTACACGGCATTATCAATCCCGCCGGCATCCTGCGCGATGGCATGTTTCACAAGATGAGCGAAGATGACTGGCGGTCGGTCATCGATGTGCATTTGCACGGCTCGTTCAATGTCACCCGCGCTGCGATCGAACATTTTCGCGAGCAGGAAGATGGCAGCTTTGTCCTGTTCACCTCGACATCCGGACTGATCGGCAATATCGGCCAGGCCAATTACGCCGCCGCCAAGATGGGCATTGCCGGACTGTCGCGCATCATCGCAATGGAAGGTGCACGCAAGAATGTGCGCTCAAATATTATCGCGCCCTTTGCCTGGACCCGCATGATTGCCTCCATTCCGGTCAAGGATGAAGCCGGCGCCGAACGGGTTGAGCGGATGCGAACCGGCATGCGCGCCGATCAGGTGGCGCAGCTCGCGGTCACGCTCTGCGCCGATGGCGCCAAGCAGGTTTCGGGACAGATCTTCAGTGTGCGGGGCAATGAAGTTGTCCTGTTCAATCAGCCGCGGCCGGTGAAATCTGTGTCACGTCTGGAAGGCTGGACCCCGGAAACACTTATAGAACAAGGCTTTAGCGCAATGGAAGGCAGTTTCACGGATCTTGGCGCTACAACATCTGTGTTCCCTTACCCGCCGGTCTAAGCTATCTCCGCGACCAAGAACGTCGCTGAGGATACAATGCAAGACACCACGCCATCGCAACCGGTTGAACAGGTCGAGACCGTGCCAGAAGGCGCGCAGGCGATGAAACTGGTTCAGGGCCCTGATGGTGAATTCTATCTGGTTCCGGATGATGTCGTCGCCGCAACCGAATTGCCGGCACCCGTAGACCCCGAGTCAAACAGCCTGTTCAGTTGGGCCGACCCGATCCTGGCAGACCCGGTAGGCTGGGCCCAGACATATCTGCTGAACGCCGAGCTCATGTGGCCTTATCTGGTCCAGGTTGGCGTCATACTCGGCGCTTTGGTCCTCGGCATGATGCTTGCGCCCCAGGTCCGCAACTGGGTGATGTCCGGAGTCGAACGGCTGCCGGAGAATCTGCGCCCGCTGGCGCGCGAGACGGCGCCGCGCCTGGTGCGTCCGGCACTCTGGGCAGCTTTGCTTTATGCCAGCCAGGCGGCCATGGCCGGCGGAGCGATGGATAGCACGCTGGTGCGCATCGCTTCCTCGCTGTCCCTGGCCTGGTTGCTGATCCGTTTGGTCACAACCTTTCTGCCCGCCGGTTTCCGAAAACCAGCCGGCTGGGTGATCTGGATTTTCGCCGCGCTCTACGCCTTCGGCATTCTCGACGAAGTGATGACCTGGTTGAGCAGTATCGGTCCGCCTTTTGGCGATCGGATTATCAGTCCGGTCTTCGTGGTTCAGGCCATTGCCACCGTGGCGCTCTTCATGTTTGCAGCCAATTGGCTGGCTGGCAAATTGAAGACCCGGGTCGACGAATTGCCCCAAGTCGAACCGTCCTTGCGCATTCTGATGGGCAATGCGGTTCAGGTCGGCCTGTTCTTTGGCGCGGCCTTGCTGGCCATGGCGGGTCTCGGGATACCGCTCTCCGGACTCGCGGTTCTCGGGGGGGCGATCGGGGTCGGCCTCGGCTTTGGTATGCAGCAAATCGTTGCAAACTTTATCTCGGGCGTGATCCTGCTGACAGATCGATCGATCAAACCGGATGATGTGATTGAAGTCGATGAGACGTATGGCGTCGTGAAATCGCTCGGCTTACGCTATGCCTCCGTGATCACGCGCGACGGCAAGGAGCATCTGATCCCGAACGAAATGCTGATCACGGACAAGGTGGTGAACTGGTCCTATTCGAACAAGGAAGTCCGCGTGAAGCGTCGTCTGCGGGTCGAGTATGAAACCGACCTGCGCCAGGCGGTCGATCTGGTTCAGAAAGGCGCCATGGAGACGGATCGCGTTCTCGCCCGCCCGGCGCCAAAATGCCTGGTCATGGAATTTGGCGACGAAGCCATCGAGATTGAAGTCCGGTTCTGGATCAATGATCCGGAGAATGGCGTCTCCAACGTCTCTTCCGCGGTCATGCTGAACATCTGGGACAAATTCCGCGAGGCCGGAATTGATATTCCGCTTCGCCACGAAGATGTCTTGATCACGCCGGGATCGACCCTCAAGGTCGAAATGGTAAAGGCCCGCGACAAAAGCGAGTCGGAGTGACAACTCCGGCCATAAAACTCGTATTAATCTCAATCGGCTAAGAGCTTTTGTTCGAGTTCGCGGATTGGCGTCATGATGACAAGCATAAAGGCGCATTGGCGCTTATCGTTGACGGCAGGCCTGTTTGGTCTGAGTCTGCTCTTATTCCACGGCCTCATCGAAACGCCGCGGGGCGCCTCATTCGAATACAATCTGTCCTGGTTCGAGGCCTTTCGTAGCGCCTTCTGGCAAGGTGACCTCTACCCGCGGCACACGGCAGAGCTCTGGTATGGCCATGGCGGACTGGATTTTTACTTTTATGGTCCGCTGCCCTTCTGGTTCGCGAGCATTGTTGGAGAAATCAGTTGTCCGGGCTGCGGCACCAGTCAGGCCTTTTCGATCGCCGCTGCCTGGATGCTGATCCTGTCCGGCATCACCTTTTTCATTTTCGCGCGCCGATTCTTTGCGCCCGCATGGGCCGGGTTTGGCGCGATGCTCTACGTCGTCCTGCCGTTCCACTATCTGATCAACTGGTATATCGGGCAGACGATCGGTGCGATCATGGCGCTTGCCATCCTGCCCATTCTTGCCCTCGCCATTTGCCAAATGGTTGAAGACAAAAAGGGAGGCCCGCTCTTCGCATTCAGTTTCGCGGCGCTCGCGCTTAGCCACTTGCCGTCAACCATGATCATCTCGCACATGATCCTGGTCTTTGCGGTTTGGACCGCGCTGACGAAATACCGCGAGCGGCGCGAGCAATTTGCGCTTCTTTTCAGCTTTCTGCCCTGGACCGTGCTGGGCGTCGCACTAAGCGCCTTTTACTGGATGCCTGCCATCGGTCTGTTGAGCAGCGTGTCGGTGGAGATGTTATACTCGGACTATTACGACTCTACGCGATGGCTATTGCTCGATGGCCTGCCAGAGAATGACCCGTTCAAGACGCAGAAGTTCAAACTCGTCCTCATTCTCGTGGTTGTTTCCGCAATCGCGGCGAGCCTTATTCTGAACGCCCGCCAAAACCAGTCGATGCTGTTAATGTGGATCCTGGTGCCGAGCGCCTTCGCGGCGTTCGCTATGACCATTATTTCTTATCCGATGTGGAAGTTCTGGATCATCAACCGGGTTCAGTTCCCGGATCGCGCCCTGGTGGTCACGGATCTGTCCATCGCGCTGGCGGCAATTGTTCTGACCAAATACGCGCTTTCGAACGCTTGGCGCACAAGCAGCCTGCCGATCAAGATCGCGCTCGGAGCAACGGGCCTCGCCTTTATGGCAGCCTTCGCACTGCCGTTGAGTCAGTCCCACAAAATCGTCCAGGAGAGCCGCGCCGACTCTTCGCCTTATCTGCCTGTCGCACCGCCTGAATATATTCCACCCACTTTCAAACAGCGCGCCCTGGATCGATTCCGGGCGCGTGATCTGGACGGCATCTCGAATGCTGATCTCTATTATTTCTTCTTTGATGAAGTGGAAGCCGGATTCCTGAACGCGCAAGCCGCGTTTGAACAGGATGCTCCAAACGCCACACTGCAAGCAGATATCCATGATCGGTTTACGCTGCAGCTGCCCGACAGCAAGGCGCGCGAGATTCGGCTTCCTGTCCCGTACTGGCCACACTGGCGCGCTTATGATCAGGATGGTCGGCCATTGTCGATTTCCGAGGACCCGGATCTCGGCATTATCCAACTCTCTGCGCCCGCAGGCGTCTCCGAAATCACGCTGGAATTGATCGAAACACGGCCGCAGAAAATTGGCTCCGGCTTGAGTCTTGGGGCGCTCTTTATTTTCCTTGTTTGGCTCATCGCCCCGCGCGCGAGACGGTTTGGCTCGGTCGCAAAGCCTTTGGAAACTTCTTTGCCCTAGTCAGGTTGGACGAAACCGGAACACGAAACGTGACAACTCTCTCAATCATTGTCCCTATGTATAATGAGGAAAGCGTCATCGACGATTTCTTCAAACGTGTGCAGCGGACGTTGCAGACCGTGACACAGTCCTACGAAATCATTTGCGTGAATGATGGCAGTCGCGACAAAACACTTAGTCTGCTGCGCATCAAGGCCGAGCAGGATTCGCGAATCAAAATCGTCAATCTGTCGCGCAATTTTGGCAAGGAAATCGCCCTGTCGGCCGGCATCGACCATGCGATTGGGGCTGCTGTGGTCCCTATTGATGCGGACTTGCAGGACCCGCCTGAAGTCATTCCGCTAATGATGGCCAAATGGCGCGCCGGCGCGAAACTTGTCCTCGCAAAGCGCCGCGATCGGTCCAGCGATACCTGGCTCAAGCGGATGACCGCAAACGGGGCTTATTGGCTGTTCTCGAAGCTCACACATCCGAAAATCCCTCAAAATGTCGGTGATTTCCGGCTGATGGATCGCGATGTCGTCAACGCCATCAAACGCCTGCCGGAACGCTCACGATTTATGAAAGGCCTGTTCACCTGGGTTGGCTATGAGCCTGAAATTGTCGAATATGACCGCGAACAGCGCAGCGCTGGCGAAACCAAGTGGAACTATTGGAAACTGTGGAATTTCGCGATTGATGGCATCACGTCCTTCTCGTCACTGCCGCTTCGGGTCTGGTCCTATCTCGGGTTTGGCGTCAGCCTGTTTGCCCTCGCCTATCTTGCATTTACCGTGACCAAGACCCTGGTCTTCGGATTGGACACGCCTGGTTATGCCTCATTGATGAGCGTGATCCTGTTCTTCAATGGCATTTCCCTGATCGGGATTGGTGTCATCGGCGAATATCTCGGGCGCATCTTTACCGAGGTCAAAGCCCGGCCGCTTTATATTGTCGCCGAGACCGTCGGCATCGAGACCCGCCAGAATGCTGATACGCCTGTCGAGCATCGTTCGGTTGGCTAGCGGCAGGCTCGCACCCGGGTCGAGAAACGCCGCGATCATACCGAAATGAAGGTCGGGTCACGGATCAGGTCGGCCCATGCTCTATCAACGACGAGTGCTGTTAGGTCTCCATCCTGACCTGCGCCTGTATCAATACCGATTCTATTTGGTTTGACCGTCGGTCGATCTGACGGCGTGTGGCCATGGATCACGCCAAATCCGAAATCATAATCGCTGTCCAGAAACTGCCGACGGATCCACAACATGTCTTTCTCTTTCTGACGTTCCAGGAGGGCGCCTGGTAACAGCCCAGCATGCACGCACAGAAAATCGGCTTGTCGATAAAAGAGCTGAAGCGAACCAAGCCAGTTGAGAACCCGCTGGCCGAGAACTTCAGCTAACCTCGCTGAATTGTACTTCTCGTAAAAGAGATCATACCCGAACGATTTCAGCGTCGGCTCTCCCCCGACGGCCATCCATACATTCCAAGCTGAGCGATCTTCCGTCTCAAGGCAGTTCAGCATCAGTTCCTCGTGGTTGCCTTTGAGGAAGACACTCTCGAAACCGTCCACGCCGGTCATTACGCGGTCGATCACCGCATGCGAATCTGAGCCACGATCTATGTAATCTCCCAAATAGACGAGAACGCCCTTTTGATCCGCATGCTTCCAGCGGTGTCGGGCCTCAATGGCATCAAGCAGGGCGGACAACTGATCAAGTTGGCCGTGAATGTCGCCGATGACGTAGTGAATTGTATGCGCTGCAATGCACATTTCACACCTCTTCTATGGCGTCCGACTTTTGGTATGTGGCAGAGATCGCTCAGTTGAAATGTATCCAGTGTCGCAACGAAATGGGTTCCGATGCATCGGTAAAATGGATGATTGCTTCGATCTCAAACTCGCCCCAACCATTTGTCCGAAGCTCAAAATTGTTTCGCGCGTCAATGACCTCTCGAGTCGGATTTTTAAAAGTTGGGTGCAACCGATAAATGACTTTAGAAATGCGACGAATGACTTCGGACGAGGCATCGACAGAAACAAAAATTCGATATCTTGGGCGGCCATCTTTACCGTTTTTCCAAAACTCAGTTCGGTGGGCGAGCGACAATTGCGGTGAAGACGTCAAATGCGGCGAGCTTGCTGGTGTAGGTTCGGACCGCGTCTGCACCGAGGAATCCAAGTCGCGGTTTAAAAACCCTTTCAGAAAGCTAACAAAATGAGACATATCAGCCTCAAAGGAATCCGCTTCTATTCTGACGGCATTCAGTCGAGAAAAACTCTCAAGATGAGGTGGCAAATCCTTGGCGCTTGGAATTTTCGTATCATCGACAATAATCGGGATGACTCGAATTCCACGCGCTAAGGCCTGTTCAATCTCGATACGCACGAAGTCATTTGACTCCGCCAATCTGGATTGAAGCAAATCAATCCAGCGCGGACCGATCAATGATAGCAAGACCCGGCACGCTTCAACATGATCGCCAATGGCTTCAACAAAGTCGACGCCAGGCTCTATGGTGATTGTGTCTTGAAAGACGGCGTCACCGCCGATCGCATCTCGCAAGCGATCGCCGATTCGGCCCGCCGACCATGCTGTATCTTTGCGTCGGTAATTGATAAATATGTCAGCCATGCCATCCACCTCATTCGACCATGTATATGACATTGAACGGAGTCAAAGAGAACAGATCGGTAGGGCCAAACCCGAATCCTGCGCCAAACTCAAAAAATAACAAAAGAGTCACAATTACCCTATTGACCACATTTGTAGTCATCGTTATTGACCACAACTGTAGTCAAAAGGTGAAATGATGAGTCTGCAAATTACGCCTGCTGAATTGGAAATCATGAAAGTGCTGTGGAAGCGGCCTGGCATCGGTGCGTCGGAAATTGTCGACGCCCTGGACGGTGAACAGGACTGGAGCCCGCGCACGGTGAAGACCTTGCTGTCGCGCCTGGTTGAGAAAGGCGCACTGGACACGGTCGCTGATGGACGGCGCTATTTGTACCGTCCCTTGATTGCCAAACGTGACTATCAAAAGAAAGAAGCTGGACAGCTGATCGATAAACTGTTCGGCGGACGCGCAGCGCCACTGGTTGCGCAATTGGCTGATGCCCGCGGGCTCAGCAATGACGATATTGAAGAACTCGAAGCTCTGTTGGGGAGACTGAAGCAATGAGCTGGACAGAATTTCACCCATTCATTCAGGAAGCCACACTGACCACACTGGCCGTCGGCCTGCTGGTTCTGCTGGTCCTGGTCATTCGCAAACCGTTTGCGAAACGCTATGGCGCGAAAGCCGCCTATCTGCTCTGGGCTCTGCCCTTGGCGCGCTTTGTGACGCCGCCTTTGCCCGGCAACTGGTCGCTGGCGGGTCTGCTTGGCTTTTCCCGCCCGGCTCCAACCCCTGAAGTCACAAGCGAGCCGAACGCATTCGTCGCGCTTGAGGCGGTCGCCGCGCCAGCAGAACGCGTGTGGTTCACGCCTGTACCCTCCGCCGAACTCGGCGCAGCGCCACCTGTGCTGCCGACGATTGAGGAAATGTCGATCTCCACATCTCCTGTTCCAACCACATCTCCGGCTCCGATTGCTGAAATTGCAGCCCCCTCCGGAACCAGCTTGCTAGAGGCCACCCTGGCCCAGGCGCCCCTGATCCTGACGTGTGTCTGGATAACCGGGGTGGTCCTCTGGCTTGGACGCTCTTTCTATCAGCAGCGCCAATTCCTTGAATTGATCGCCGCGGATTCAGAGCCAGCCGAAGCCGCTACGGTTGCCGAGACCACACGGATCGCCAAGCAACTCGGCATGAAACGCGTGCCGGATGTCCGTGCCAGCCTGCTGTGCAGTGGCCCGTTGGTCACTGGCCTGACCAAGCCGGTCATTCTCCTGCCCATGTGGTTTGAAGAAGACTATGAAGCCGCGGAACGTCGTGACGCTCTGGTCCATGAATTGATGCACCTCAAGCGCCGCGATCTCTGGGCCTTCCAGGCCGCGCGGATTGTCGCTGCCACACAATGGTTCAATCCCCTGGCTTATACGGCGCTGCGGGCTTTCCGCACCGATCAGGAAGCAGCGTGTGACGCTGACGTGATCGCCCGCGCCAAACTGTCTCCTGCCGCTTATGGCCGGACACTGGTCAAGGCCGCGCGCCTTGCCCGCCCCTCGGATCGTCGCATCGCTGCGGCGAGCCTGACCCTCGCTCATCCCATAAAAGAAAGACTAATAATGATGACGCACCCCACTCCCACCCTGCGCAGCCGACTCATGGGCGGAACCCTCGCGGTCGCCCTCGGCGCTGGCGCAATCTTTGCCACTGCTTCCTGCACATCTTCGGTTGCTCAGGAACTGGAAGGCGCTCCGCAAGAAGAGACGATCGTGACCAAGGATGGCGAGAATGTCTTCGTCATGAAGGGCGACCATGACATGAGCTTTGCAGTGACGGTTGATGGCGAGACCTTCTCCTTCGACATGTCCGACCTGCCACCTATGCCGCCCATGCCAGCCATGCCGCCCTTTGATGGCATGATATTCGAGCAGAATGGCAACAGCTTCCACATGGAATTCGATACCGAGAAGCTGCAGGCCATGGAAGACAGCCCGGAATTCGCCGAATGGGAAGCCAAGATGGAAGCCTGGGGCGAAGAAATGGAAGAATGGGGCGAGCTTGTCGAAGAGCGCGCGGAAGCCTGGTCGGCTGAAATGGAACCTCGCATTGAGGCCTGGGCCGATGCTCAATCAGATCGCTGGGAAAACCAGATCGAACTGATGGTCGAACGCGCCGAGCGTGATGCTGAACGCGCTGAAGCCCGAGCGGATCGCGCGATGGAGCGCGCTGAGCGGAACAGAGAACGTGCGGAAGCACGCGCAGAACAAAAGAACCGCTGGGTCTGGTCACGTGGCGAAGGCAATAATGGCGGCGCGTATGACGGCGTCACATCACCTGAAACGCGCGACTTTGGTACCAAGTCCTTCAACAAGATCGACGTCGGAAGCGGCATTTCCATGGTCTACACGCAAGACCCGAATGCCTCCGTCACGGCCACGCTTGAGCGCGGCAAATGGGATCAGATTGAAATCATGGTCGAAGGTGACACGCTGGTGGCCAGAAAGAAAAAGAACTCCAATTGGGGTCGCTATGGTCCACGCATCACGGTCTATGCCGCATCGCCAAACCTGCGCGCGGTCGACGCCTCGTCTGGATCTTCCTTCAAAGGTAATGTGGTTGCCGGAGACCTCGACATTGATGCCTCAAGCGGTTCGTCGCTCTCCATGGAAGGCGCATGCAAGAGCCTCGATCTCGACGCCTCTTCAGGGTCCAGCATCTCACTCGACAAGCTGGAATGCGAGACCGCCATTGTCGACGCATCAAGTGGCTCTTCCATCCGGGTCTTTGCCTCTCAAAGCGTCGATGTCGATGCTTCCAGCGGCTCCTCGATTTCGGTCAGCGGCAAGCCCACCGACGTCACCACGGACAAGTCTAGCGGCGCCTCGGTCCGCATCCGCTAGACCACACAAACCCGCTCTCCTCCCTGGAACCAGACGCACAGGTTTCTCTTGAGAGCGATAACCCCGCCTTCTGGCGGGGTTTTTTGTGCGCGAATCATCCATGCTGAATGTGCATAATTGAATTCAGGCGCGACCCGCTACTCACGCGGCTCCGAGGCGCCATCTTGTCCCCAACACAGCAGAAAAGGAGACTCTCATGATTGAGATCAGACGTTTTTCCGACCTTGGGACATTCGAGAATGACTGGCTGAATGCCCATTACCATTTTTCCTTCTCGCACTATTACGACCCTGCCCGCATGGGCCATGGCAAATTGCGGGTCTGGAATGATGATACGATCAAGCCGAATACCGGTTTCCCGCCGCATGGTCATCGCGACATGGAGATTATCACCTATGTCCGTTCCGGCGCCATCACGCACCAGGACTCGATGGGCAATAAGGGCCGCACTGAAGCCGGGGACGTTCAGGTGATGAGCGCCGGCAATGGCGTGCAGCATTCCGAATGGAATGCCGAAGACGAGAACACGACCATTTTCCAGCTGTGGATCGAACCGGCCCAAACTGGCGGCGCGCCAGACTGGGGCGCGAAAGCCTTCCCGAAGGCCGACCGATCTGGCGAATGGGCGGTATTGGCCAGTGGCCATGGTGAGACCGAAGCACTCCCCATCCGCCAGGATGCGGCCGTGCTCGGCGCGACCCTGAAGGCGGGCGAGAGTCTCGACTATGAGGTCAAACCCGGTCGCTATGGCTATGTCGTCCTCGCCGCGGGCGCCATCGACCTGAATGGCGAGGTCCTGAAAGCCCGCGATGGCGCTGCCATTTCAAGTGGCACAAAACTGACCCTGACCGGGGTCGAGGATGCTGAAATCGTGTTTGTTGACACGATTTAATATTGGCCTCGCACGCCTGTGATTGGAACAAGATGGAATTTTACCCTATATTCTATCTTGTTCTGATCATGAAAAGGAGCCCGCCATGAAAACCATCTTTGCCGCCATCGGCGCTCTGGCCATTTTGCCGACCGCTGCTGCCACCGAAGTCGCAGTGACCTACAGCGATGATTTCGCTGAGGAATTGGCTGATAATTATGGCGAGCGTGAAGGCGAAACCCTGACCGAAGAGATTATCGAAGATCTCGATCGCGCCTTTGCAAAAGCCGGCGTTGAGCCAGCCCGCGTGGATGTCCTGATCGTCAACGCCAAACCCAACCGCCCCACTCTGGAACAGCTTTCGGATCGTCCCGGACTGGACGCTTTCCGCTCGATTTCCCTCGGCGGGATGGAACTGGTCGGCACCGCCTATGATGCCGACGGCAATGTCATCGCATCACAGGAATATGGCTGGTTTGAAAACAATCTGCGCGATGTCGTCGGATCAGGTGTCTGGACCGATGCCAATCGGGCGTCACGACGCTTCGCCACCAAAATGGCGAAACAGCTGAGCGACAGCTAGCCGCGTTCTCCCGGATAAATCTCACGCCCATCGACCTCCAGGCGGAACAGGTCGGGGCGTGAGTAATGGCCAGCGGGGTCACTCGCGACCTTACAGGCCCGCGCCAATGCAAGATCCGCATCAGCCACCAGAATGCCCTCTTCATCTGTCAGAACCCCGGCGACGATTTCTCCACGTGGATCGATAATCGCGCTGCCGCCATTATGATCAAACTCGTAAAGCGACTGGAACCGCTCCGGCACGTGCTCTTGCAGACGTAGCCCAGCGGAGCAAATTACCCAGGCGCCAGCCTGGCTGGCAAAGGCGCGGCTCAAGAGAAGTTGCCGGGCCCAGACCGGCTGGCTCGGCGCCTCATCCGGTTCACGGCCCGGCCAGGCCGCCACGTGCACATCGACGCCTTGCGCCATCAAGGCATAGGCGGGCAGCACGGCATTATGTTCCCAGCAATTCAGGGCCGAAAGCCGGCCCCAGTCTCGCGCCACGGGCTTCAGGCCCTTGGCGTCGCCATCTCCCCAGACCGAACGCTCATGGTGCGTCGGCTTCAGCTTGCGGTGGCGGTTCAGGATCTCTCCGTCGCGCCCAATCGTCAGCATGGTGCAATACAGGGTCGCTTCGGTTTGCGGGTCGAGCTCATTGACGCCAATGACCAGATCCGAATTGGCGCGTTTTGCGGCCTGACACAGCGCTGAAACCTCGGGACCATCCAACCGCACACCATTTTTGAGTAACTCGCTCGCGGCGCTCCACCACGTGTCTGACAGCGGACTATCAATGAAGAACGGATAGCCTGGCAGCCAGGCTTCGCCAAAGGCAATAATGTCGGGTTTTTCCCTGGCCGCCTTGTCGATCCAGTTGATCGCGGTCTCGAGGCTGGCTTGCTTGTCGAACAGGATGGGTGCGGCCTGAACGGCGCACAAACGAACAGTATCAGTCATGCGTCCCGATACGCTGGATGCAGGCCTCTAGACAAGGGCCTCACGAAAACTGTGATCAGGGC
>JBCCZH010000001.1:0-37901 GCA_039188075.1 Pseudomonadota bacterium | reverse complement strand
CTTGCTGCCAATTATCATCCTTCATCCAATTGTAAGGATCCACGCGCGTCCGGCCGACTTGTTCAATCGTCTTCAACTCGCGCTTGGCGACAGGCGGGGTTAACTTCACAATGGCGTCCTCGGCTTCTTCAGTGACAGGGGAGGCGTCTGCAATGACGGGTTCGGTTTCAATATTCGCGGTCGAAACACAACCGGTCATCAGGGCGAGACTGGCCGCACCGGCCAGGAGAGAGGTCAAACGCATCAATGGCTCCGCTATTTATCGAATAGCGGCAAATTAACCATGTCCCTCGTGATGTCCAGCGGGTCGTTTAATCTTCTTTGGGTCTAAAGGTCAGCACAACGCCATTAATGCACCAGCGTTGTCCGGTTGGTGGCGGTCCGTCATTGAAGACGTGCCCCATATGCAAGCCACAAACAGCACAATGGCATTCCGTGCGCGGATAGATCAGTTTGAAATCTGTCTTTGTTTCAACAACATTATCAGCGACGGGTTGCCAATAGCTGGGCCAGCCGGTGCCGCTGTCAAACTTGTGCTCTGATGACCAGAGCGGTGTGTCGCAGCCGACGCAATGATACACGCCGGGGCGTTTCTCGCTTTCAAAATTTCCCGGTGAAAACGCACGCTCCGTGCCTTCCTTGACCCCGACCCGAAATTGATCGGCCGTCAGAAGATCGCGCCATTCTGCATTGGTGCGTTTGATTTTTATCAGGTCAGGCATGGTACGCTCTTGGGTGGGCTCTTTGTGAAAGGACCCACCCAATATAGGTCAATTCTAGCCGTAGAGAACGGTAATCGTCTCGGCGACGCAGGCCGGGCGTTCCTGGCCCTCAATCTCGATCGTGCATTCCGAGATCATTTGCTTGCCACCGGCCTTCTCGTTTACTTCCTTCACGGTCTGGACCATGCGAAGCTTGGAGTTGACGGGAACCATATTGGTGAAGCGGACCTTGTTCGCACCATAATTGATGCCGCGTGTGACGCCCTCAACGCGCAGGACTTGCGGACCAAACATCGGGATCAGTGAGAGGGTCAGGTAGCCATGCGCAATGGTCGAGCCGAGCATTTGCTTGGCCATTTCTTCATTCACATGGATCCATTGGTGGTCGCCCGTCGCATCTGCGAACGTATTGATGCGCGCTTGGTCCACTTCGAACCAGTCTGAGGGGCCAAGCGTCTGCCCGACCAGGCTTTCAAGGTCTGTATATTGAACGGATTTTGGATCTGCCATTTATTCCTCCCAAAGATATGTTTCTGCAATGATTAGTGACGGTTAGCGCCTGCATGTGCAAGCGTATTCTCAAACGATGCGGCTGTCCTTATTGCCCCAGTAACGATCGCGCACGAGCCGCTTGTAAAGCTTGCCAGTCGGATGCCGCGGCAATGCCGGATCAAAGTCGACGGATTTCGGGCATTTGATCTTGGCCAGACGCTCACGGCAATAGGCCAGCAGATCTTCCGCGAGCGCGTCATCGCCTTCAATCCCATCCATGGGCTGGACCACTGCCTTTACGGCTTCGCCAAAGTCTTCGTCCGGTACGCCAATCACGGCGACGTCGGCCACCGAAGGGTGCGTGATCAGGATGTTCTCGGCCTCCTGCGGATAGATGTTCACGCCGCCTGAAATGATCATGAAAGCCTTGCGATCGGTGAGGTACAGGAAGCCATCTTCATCCACCTTGCCGACATCGCCGAGCGATGACCAATCCGCATGTTTGGGGTTGAGCGCGCCTTTGGTCTTCTCCGGGTCATTGTGGTAATTGGGCGGCGCGGTGCCGCCAAAATAGATCTGGCCTTCTTCACCGACCCCGACTTCATTGCCCTCTTCATCGCAAACATGGAGCTCGCCGAAGATCGGGAACCCGACCGTGCCTTTATGGGCCAGCCATTGCTCGGAATTGGCCCAGGTCATGCCATTGCCCTCAGAGCCGGCATAATATTCCTCGATCACCGGGCCCCACCACGCGATCATCTGTTCCTTGACCGGCACCGGGCAGGGCGCGGCGGCATGGACGGCGGCAACGAGGCTGGAGACATCATATTTGCCGCGAACGTCCTCGGGCAGTTTCAGCATTTTTACGAACATGGTTGGCACCAGCTGCGTATGCGTGACCTGATGCGTCTCGATCAGCGACAGGTAATGCTCGGCGTCAAACTTCTCCATGATGATGAGGGTCATGCCAAACTTGGTCATCGCCATGCACCAGCGCAGCGGTGCGGCATGATAGAGCGGTGCTGGCGATAGATAGACTCCCTCTGGCACGGTTTTGAACAGGGCCTGGGCGATCATGGTCAAAGCATTGGTGCTATCAATCGCCGGGTCTTCAGGCAGAGGGGGGCGAATGCCCTTTGGCCGCCCGGTCGTGCCGGATGAGTAAAGCATGTCAGAACCCGCCCGTTCATCCGCGATCGGGGTTTCGGGGTGCGCAGCGCGTACGCTTTCCAGGGCTTTATAGCCGTCAATCTCGCCATCGATCGACCAGTAGCCGTCAAGCTCGGTCACGCCTTTGACGTCTTCCGCGACCGCTTTCAGGCCCGTCGAGGCGATCAACAGGCGGGCGCCACTATCTTTGATGATATATTCGACTTCCGGCGTGGTCAGGCGGGACGAGATGCAGACAAAGTACAGCCCGGCGCGCTGTGCGGCCCAGCAAATCTCGAAATAGCGCGGGCTGTTCTCGGCAAAGATGGCGAGCGTGTCGCCGTGATTGAGCCCCAGCGCCCGAAAGGCGTGCGCGATCTGGTTCGAGCGCTGGTCCAATTGGCCAAAGGTGACGGTCTCACCGCTGCCGGCCATGATGTAAGCAGATTTGTCCGGTTGGGTTTGCGCATGATGCGACGGATGCATGGCTGATCTCCTCCAGCGCGTCTCTTAAAGGACGGGTCTTCGAGCAGAGATTAGCTGAGACATACGCGCTGTCTATTGGTGACTTAGGGACAGCTATTCGCCGCCATAATCGGCGATCGATTTTGCAGTCCGATGAAAGCGTAGTCTGGCCGCATATTCGAGCGGGTCCTTGGGTTTGACGAGGGCATCAGCCGGCGTGTCGGTCCAGTCGACCAGCCGCGTCAGAAAGAACCGCATGGCTGCGCCGAGACACAGCGTCGGGAAGGCGGCTTTCTCGTCATCTTGCAAGGGGCGAACACTTTCATAGCCGGCAATCAGATTGCGCGCCTTGGAAAAGTTGAACGCGCCATCCGTTTCGAACGCCCATGCATTCACACAGATTGCCAGGTCATAGGCGAGCGCATCTGTGCAGGCGAAGTAGAAATCGATCGCGCCGGTAAACTTGTCACCGAGAAAGAAGGCATTGTCCGGGAACAGATCGGCATGAATGGTGCCGCGAGGCAGCGTGTCACTGAGGTTGGCGGCGGTCCTGATCTGCGCGAGATCCTGATCGATTTTGTCGGCCAGGCCAGTTTGCAAGGCGTCCGCATTCGCCGCCCGTCCGTTCCACAGGCCTGGCCAGCTGGCCGGGCCCAGATCATTTCTCCGGGTCTGTTCAAAATCCGCTGCGGCCTGATGCAGTTGCGCGAGACCCATGCCCAATTGTCGGCATTGTGCAGCACTCGGCACACGTGGTGAGAGGCCTTGCAGGAAGGTTATGATAACAGCGGGACGTTCCACCAATTTGCGCAAGGCTTGTCCATCGGACGCGGCCACCGGAAGCGGACAGGAAAATCCGTTTGCGGCGAGGTGTTGTTTCAAGGCGATGAAATAGGGCAGATCCGCCGGATTGGCGCGCTTTTCGAACAAGGTGAGAATGAACCGGCCGTTTGTGGTTTCGAGATAATAGTTTGAATTCTCGACCCCTTCGGCAATGCCTTTAAAGGCAACGGCCTCACCGAGATCATACTCGGCAAGGAACGCTGCCAGCGCATCGTCAGAAACATTCGTATAGACCGCCATGGCCTAGGCTGTAGCGGGCGTCTCGTCCGGCGTCCACAGGTCACGTTGCATGGTGCGGCCCATCAGGAAGAAATGCAGCGCTGCCCAGAGCAGGAAGAGCGAACCGACAGACACGCCGACGCGGTTGCCAATCGCCCGGGCGGGCTTGCAATAGGTCTCGTTGGTGGCCATCGCGTCTTCCAGAGCCGCGCCTGTAAGGGCGCCGTCGCGGCCCTTGCGGGCGGCGAGCAGAGCACGTTCCACGCCCCCGCACTCACCGGCTGTGACGGGCGAGTCCAATTGCGCCAGCTGATACTTCGTGCCTTGGTCGGAAATCCAGCCAACCGCTGGCGGGCCGAGGCCATAGCCAATGATATTGACAACGAAGAGCAGCAGTGCAGCCGCGGTGGCCCGCATGCGCGGCTCGACAAGTTTCTGCGTCACGGCAAACATCGGCGCGAGATAGGAGTAGCGCAGGATCGCCGCGATCACGAGCACAGGGATGGCGAGCCAGATCGCGGTTGCCCCGGATGAAAAGCCAACCGTGTTGTAACCGAAAATCATCAGTGGGACACATAGAGACATGCCAAGTGCCGGGAGCCAGCTGTCCGAGTTTGGGTGGCGGCTGCGCACACGGTCCGCGACGACGCCAGACCCGAATGTGCCAATCCCTGCCGCGACGCCGAGGACACCGCCATAGATCAAGGCAGCGTTCATGAGATCCAGGCCATGCGCCCGCATCCAGAATGGCGCAATGAACTGGCCGATGCCATAGCCGGCAAAAGAGGCCATCGCACCGCCCATGCTGACATGCCAGAAAGTCGGTTTCCGGAACACGACGCCAAACACTTTGAACGGCGATGGCATTTGCCGGGCAGCCGCCGCAGCGGCGCCGCCGGGATCGGAGAATCCGCGCGGTGGCTCCTTGACGGTCATTTTGAACAATAGAGCGCCAAGAATACCTGGCAGGCCCATCCAGATAAACGCATCGCGCCAGTCGAGCCCGCCGCGTGTCGCTATGTAAGCGCCGCCAAGCGCGGCCAGCATGGAGCCGATCGGTATGCCAAGGGCAAAGATGCCCAAAGCGGACGATCGTTTCTCAGGCGGGAAATAGTCCGAGATCAGGGAGTGGGATGGCGGCGAGCAACCGGCTTCCCCGATACCGACACCGATCCGTGCAAGTGCGAATTGCATCGTATTCTGGGCCATGCCGCACGCCACGGTCATGGCACTCCAGGCCGCCATGGCAATCGCAATGATCGAGGTTCTGTTCTTCCGCTCGGCGAGCATCGCAAACGGAATGCCGAGCAGAGTGTAGAGCACAGCAAAGGCAAGCCCTGACAGAATGCCGATCATGAAATCCGATAGGCCGAACGTCTCGCGAATCTGTTCACCGAGGACGCCAATCAGGGTCCGATCGATGAAGTTGAACGTGTAAACAACGATCAGAGCGAACAGGACATAAGCGCGATACCCGGCGCTGCCATAGCCCTCGACGGTCTGTGCGGCGCTGTCACCTGTTTCGGTCGCAATATCCGTCATTACGCCGTCTCCACTTTGGCGACCATATCGTTTTCAAGGTGTCGGGATGACATGTAGAAACAGAAGGCCGCGACCAGGAACCAGAGTGTGGTCACCGAAATGGACTGTTTCAGACCGGCAGAGCGTCCCTCTGCACAGAGCGCGAGTTGCTCTGGTGTCAGGCCATCAGCGGCGGCACAGATTGACGCACTCAGGCCATCGCCACTGAGATTGGCGCCGGTGAAGACGTCACTCATGATGCCGACAAATTGTGGGCCAATTCCGTTGCCGATGATCGAGACAATAATCAGCAGAATGGCGATCGCCGTGGCGCGGGATCGCGCTGACACAACGCCCTGTCCGATATTGTACTGTGCGCCGAGATAAGCGTAGTGGCAGATCGCGGCGAGCGCCCAGACGACGAAGACGACGGTCAGGCTCGAAGCATAGAAGGCGAAGATGTAGAGCGGGACCGCCAGAAGCAGGCCAATCGCCGGAATGATGGCCACCGCCGTTTTGAACCGATGCGAGAACCGATCCGTCAGATAACCGCCCAGAAATGTCCCAAGCGCCGCGACGGCGGACAAAGGCGCGCCGAAATTGATCGAGGCCTCACGAACGCCCAGTCCATGCTCCCGGATCAGGAAAGGGATTTGGAAGGTGAACAGCCCATAGCCGACAAAGGCGACCAGAGCGGCGCCGGCAGACATCCACCAGAAGCTCGGCTTGGACATCAATTCCTGCCAGGTTTCCTTGGTTGAGGCTTTTTCGACCGTTCCGGCATTTGGCGGGTCAGAGTAACCGCGCGGGGGTTCCCGGACAGTGAGCCACAGCAAGGCGCCGATCAATACGCCGGGCAGACCGATGACAACGAAGGCGATCCGCCAGCCTTCAACATTTTGCCAGTCAATGCCCGAGAACAGGCCGCCAACGCCAATACTGCTCAGCCAGGCGCCGAAGGTCGGTCCGCTCAATTCTGCCAGCGGGCCACCAAACAAATAGGCCAAAACACCGCCCAGCGTGACCCCCATGGAATAGATCCCCAGCGCCGTTGCGCGGTGCTGGGCGGGATAGTAATCGCCAATGATCGAGTTGGCTGGCGGTGTACATCCGGCTTCACCGACGGCCACCCCGATCCGGAACAGCATCAATGTGATGAAGCCCGCGGCGATGCCGCACAAAGCGGTCATCACGGACCAGAGCACAATACAGATCACGATGATATTGACCCGATTGAACCGGTCGGCTGCCATCGCGATCGGCAGGCCCATGACCGCGTAGAAGATCGCAAACGGCCAGCTGGCCAGCAGGCCGAATTGGGTATCGCTGAGATTGAAGGTCTGAATGATTGGCTCGGCCAGCACCCCGATCAGGTTTCGGTCGATAAAGTTCAGAGTGTAGACCACCATGAGCATGAGCAGCACATAAGTGCGATACCCCTTGGAGCCATAACCCGTAACATGTCCGTCCGCCGCCGCGGTTGCGGTGTCGCTCATTCAAAGCCTCCCAAGCTACGCCTTGAATGGCGCATGTATCTGTTTCCAGTACGGTAGTCCCCCCGCCAGACTGCGCAAGTCTTTTCCCCGCGACAGCGTGTTTATCACTATTTTGACAGGGGCATTCGCGAGTCAGATCAATCCACTCGACTTGAAGCTGGAGACGCCCTGTTTGGCGGCGATCAGGTGATCATGCACCTTGATATCCAGGGGAGTCAGCGCATCGATGATCTCGCGGGTAATATCAATATCCGATTGTGAGGGGGTCGGATCGCCGGACGGATGATTGTGCACCAGAATGATCGCAGAACAGGATAGTTCCAAGGCTCGCCGGGCGATTTCGCGGGGATAGACCGGGGCGTGGTCAACCGTGCCCTGGCCCATCATTTCATCGGCAATCAGCTGGTTCTTGCGATCCAGGAACAAGACCCGAAACTGTTCGCGTGTCTCGTGTTGCAATTGTCTGCGTACATAAGCGAGCAGGGTGGTCCAGCTGGAAATAATCGACCGCGTTTCGATGGTTTCGCGTGTGGCGCGAGTGCCGATTTCCTGGGTCGCCAATAAATAGGCTGCCGCGGCTTGGCCAATGCCGTCCAGTTCCTGCAGGTCGTTCGCCTTTGCCGCCAAGATGCCGGATAAGGACCCGAACCGACGAAGCAGCGCCTTGGCGATCGGTTTCACGTCGCGGCGGGGAATGAACGCAAACAGGAGGGTTTCCAGCAACTCATAATCGTCGAGGGCGCTGGCGCCACGCTGGATCAGCTTACCGCGCAAGCGGTCTCGGTGTCCCTGCCAGTGTGGTTTGGCAGGTTTTGCGTTCAATGGCTCACCGTGTGGGGGGTGTGATACCCTTTGGGCGAGGCGGTGAAGATCTCGCACCCGTCCTTGGTCACGCCGACCGAATGCTCAAACTGGGCGGACAATTTGCGGTCACGCGTCACCGCGGTCCAGCCATCGCTCAAGATCGCTGCATCCTTGCGCCCGACATTCAGCATCGGTTCGATTGTGAAAAACATGCCTTCTTCAAGCACGGGCCCGGTTCCGGCGCGGGCACTGTGCACAACATTCGGTTCATCATGGAAGAGTTGGCCCAGGCCGTGACCGCAAAAGTCCTCGACCACTGAAAACCGGTTCTTGCGTGCGATTTCGGAAATGGCGGCGCCAATATCCCCAAATCGCTGCCCGGGCTTTACCGCGGCAATGCCGGCCATCAGGGCTTCATAGGTGACATCCATCAATCGACTGGCAATTCGCTTCGGTTCACCCGCCGCATACATGCGTGAATGGTCGCCATGCCAGCCATCGACAATGACGGTGACATCAATATTGGCGATATCACCATTCTTGAAGGCGCGATCGCCTGGAATCCCGTGGCAAATGACATGGTTGAGCGAGATGCAGGACGCATGGCGATAGCCGCGATAGCCAATTGTCGCGGATTGCGCCCCGTGATCAAAAACGAACTGGCGGATCAAATCATCAATATGGCCCGTCGTGACGCCCGGCTGGACTTCCCCGACCAGCATGTCCAGGCATTCCGCAACGAGCTTGCCAGCTTTGCGCATCCCCTCGAAACCCGCTTCATCGTGAATGCGGATTTCGCCCGTGCGCATGGGTGTCATGAGTTCGGCTTCAGTCATGTGAATTCAGCTTTCCATCGGCGATTTTGACAGTTTCCCTCTATGCCAGCGATTGTCAGAAACTTCCAGACTCGAGTTGCGTACCCGCCTCGCGGCTTTGTTAACAACGTCAGGACACGTCGGACTTGTATCATGTTGCACTGCGACATCGCTGTTCTAAGGCTGAACTTCGGAGTTTGTGATGTATCGATTGGTCTATGTAAGTACTGCTAAGGACGGAATTAGTCCGGATCAGATTGGAGACATTCTCAACGTGTCTCAATCGAACAATCATGAGCGCTTGATAACTGGATTTCTGGCCCATAATGGCCGGCATTTCATGCAGGCGCTGGAAGGCGAGCGCGAAGAGGTGCTTGAAATATATAGCAAAATCCTTGCTGACCCGCGCCATTACGGCGTTGTGCAAATCATCGGCGAGAGCATTGCAGGTCGCGCCTTTCCGGACTGGGCGATGAACTATTTCCGGGTCGACGACCCGCGCGGACATACAATGGTGATCCGGCGTGATGATCCTATTGACGGTCTACTACCTAAGGATATGCCGCGGGAATTGCTGCATTTGTTCACGCGTTTTCTCGATATCGAGCCCGTCACGGCGTAAACCGATTAGCAATAGCTTTCTGAGAGGTTGCAGGCCTGCACCATGGTGAGGTTTGTATGAACCAGGAAACTAAAGTTCTGATGGCGCGCGTCGCCAAACTTGGAGAGATCTCCGAGTCCGAGGCCCATCGGATCGTCAATGAGATCTACAAGGATGGCATTGTCAGCCGTGCTGAAGCTGAATCCCTGTTCCGCTTGAATGATATGCTGAGTGCCATGGATCCGGCCTGGATCAGTCGCTTTCAGGAAGCGATGAAAGACTATTTGCTGACCCGTGAACCGCCTGAAGGCTGGATCACCGATGGCGAAGCCGACTGGTTGATCGCGCAGGTGCAAAATGATGCCCATACGCCGAGTCTTGATGAGCTCGACCTGTTGATTGAATTGCTCCGCAAAGCCGATGGCGCGCCGGAAAAGCTGGCACGCTTTACAGTTCAGGCTGTGAGCGACCGGATCATTGCTGACGGAATTGCCAGTCTGAACATGGTCGAGCGGATGCGATATGCGCTCTATGCTGGCGCCGGTCATGGCGGGCTCTGGGTCAGCCAGTTTGAGGCCGGTCTTTTGTTCAAGACCAATGATGCCATTGCTGAGGCCGACAATGCCCCGACCTGGAATGATCTGTTCGCTCGGGCGGTTGGCAATCACTTGATGGCGCGGGCGCATCCAGCCCCGCAAACCGTTGAAGGGGCGCTGGCCCGTGAGAGCTGGCTGCAGGATACGTCGAGCAGCACGGGTGGATTCTTCTCGCGCATGGGCGCGTCATTCTCGTCCGGCAACTGGTTCGAAATGATCACGCATAATGGTCGAAGGGCCGCGCGGGCCCGCCAGACAGCGGCTGAAGCGGCAGATCGTGAAGCCGAACAGGTCACCGAGATTGAAAACGAGTGGTTGCTCGCTGGCATCAAGTCAGATGGCAAGGTTTCACCGGCCGAAACCGCGCTCATCGAGTTTC
Source organism: Pseudomonadota bacterium (assembly GCA_039188075.1). GTDB lineage: Bacteria > Pseudomonadota > Alphaproteobacteria > Caulobacterales > Hyphomonadaceae > Henriciella. The sequence goes on along the minus strand of JBCCZH010000001.1, from coordinate 27,799 downwards.
TGAAACAAGAAGCACCCGGCTTCGCACAAGGTCTCGCCGTCGCGGTGTGAGTGCCTTCGTCCGGACAAATTGAAGGTTTGACCAAGCGGCAACCTCGACATTCGCGCGTGCACAATCTAAGTCCGGCAACGGATCAATAGAAAACACGCACGGGGCCTGTAAATGTTCAAGAAAATCCTGATTGCCAATCGCGGCGAGATCGCTGTTCGTGTGATCAAGACCTGCCGGCGACTCGGGGTGAAGACGGTGGTTGTCTATTCAGATGCAGATGCCGGTTCGATGGCGGTCGAGATGGCCGATGAAACCGTGCATATCGGCCCGTCACCTGCGGCTGAATCGTATCTGGTCATGGACAAGATCGTTGATGCCGTGAAGCAGACCGGCGCGGAGGCTGTGCATCCGGGCTTCGGATTCCTGTCCGAGAATCCTGAATTCGCCAAACGCCTCGAAAAAGAGAAGATCATCTTTATCGGCCCCAATCCGCACGCGATTGAGGCGATGGGTGATAAAATCAGTTCCAAAAAACTCGCCGCGGATGCTGGCGTGTCGACCGTGCCTGGCCATATGGGTCTGATCGAAAGCACCGAGGAAGCGGTCAAGATCAGTCGTGAGATCGGCTATCCTGTAATGATCAAGGCGTCCGCTGGCGGCGGCGGCAAAGGCATTCGGATCGCTTATGACGACAAGGATGCCGAAGAGGGCTATCCGGCCGTCAATGCAGAAGCGACGGCGTCTTTCGGCGATGATCGTATTTTCATTGAGAAGTTCATTCTCGAACCACGCCATGTCGAAATCCAGGTCATGGGCGATAAGCATGGCAATTGCGTCTATCTGTTTGAACGCGAATGCTCGATCCAGCGCCGCAATCAGAAAGTCCTGGAAGAAGCGCCTTCGCCGTTGCTGGACGAAGCGACGCGCAAGAAAATGGGCGAACAGGCCGTCGCACTGGCCCAGGCAGTCAATTATGACAGCGCCGGGACCGTCGAATTCGTCGCCTCTGGTAAGGATAAGAGCTTCTACTTCCTGGAAATGAACACGCGTCTGCAAGTCGAGCATCCCGTGACCGAAATGATCACCGGCGTTGATCTGGTCGAGCAGATGTTGCGCTCGGCCTATGGCGAAAAGCTGGCGCTGGAGCAGGACAAGTTGAAGATCAATGGCTGGGCGATTGAAAGCCGAGTCTATGCGGAAGACCCGTATCGCAACTTCCTGCCCTCTATCGGGCGTCTGAAACGCTTCATCCCGCCGCTGGAAGGTGATCTGGCAGGCGGAACGGTGCGCATGGATAGCGGCGTTCGCGAAGGTGATGAGATCTCGATGTTCTATGATCCGATGATTGCCAAACTGGTGACCCATGGCAAAGACCGCGATGAGGCGCTGGATGTGCAGGCTGAAGCGCTCGACCGATTCCATATTGAAGGCATTCAGGACAATATGCCGTTCTGTGCTGCGGTGATGGACGAAGCGCGCTTCCGCTCTGGAAATATCACGACAGCCTATATCAAGGACGAATTCCCCGACGGGTTTCAAGGCACGGCGCCGACGGCGGCGCAAACCGTGATGCTGACGGCCGCTGCGGCTTATGCGCATGGCGTCTATGTCCAACGCGCCAGTCAGATTACCGGCCGGATGTCACCGATCGAAGAGATCAGGCGAGAATGGGTGGTCATCCTGGGCGGTGACTATATCCCGGTGACGCTGGATCTCGGCGATGGCGAAGCGACGATCACGATTGATGGCACGGCGCATAGCCTGGTGACCGACTGGGTGCCGGGTCAGCCGCTGTTTGAAGCTGTCTTGGATGGACAGCCCATGGCGGTGAAGATTGCCGACCGAACCGAAGGCTATCTGGTCCGCCATCGCGGCGTCCGCCTGGATGCACTGGTCTGTACGCCCGCCGTCGCTGAAATGCACAAACGCCTGCCGGAGAAGGAAAAACCGGACCTCTCCAAGCTGATCATTTCACCCATGCCAGGCCTGGTCGTGTCGATCGATGTCGAGATTGGTCAAGAGGTTCAGGAAGGCGAAGCGGTCTGCATCGTTGAGGCGATGAAAATGCAGAATATTATCCGCGCTGAGGCTGACGGGACTGTGAAAGCGATCAATGTCGGTGCTGGCGACAGCGTGGCGGCGGATGAAATCATGCTGGAATTCGAATAATTCGACAGGTTTCCGCGTTGCCTGTATGACGAGGCCGATTCAATAAGCTGGCATGACAGGACGCAGCATGGGCGAGTTACTCTTCAATCCGAACGGCCGCATTGGCCGAAATCGATTCTGGCAAGGCATGGTCATCTTGACTGTCGCCAGCGTGCTGGTCGCGGCCGGCTTTCGCATGGTTTCGGTGCCGCTGGTCTTTCTGCACTTCGTCCTGATTTATCCTTATATCTGTGTGGTCGGGAAACGCCTGCATGATGCTGGCCTGACCGCCTGGCTGTCGCTGCTGGTCTGGCTCGCGGCGATGATTGTCAATCAGATCGTATCGGGGATACTCGGGACGTTCATGATTTCGCCTGAGACCATGGAAACCTATGAAAGAGTCATGGAACTCCTGGAACGGAACGAAGTCGAGCCGGCCATGGAAGGGATGATGATCGTCCTTCGTGACACCGTGCCGCTGGTCGTCGTGACAACGATTCTCGTGGGGGCTGTGGTGGCCCTCGCGCTCGGCGCGGTCAGATCCGAGCCACGCGAGAACAAGCATGGCCCTGTACCCGGTCCGGACCCATCAGGAACTTTTCAGTAAGGGGCGGCAGAATTCCTGCCTGTCGATAAATTTTTATCGATTATTGATAAATCTTTCGACATGTGTATAAGCGTCGGAACATAAGAATATTTTGAAAGGACGTTTTCGCGATGAGCGATGCCTTTGCCTCCCAGACTGCGCTTGATCCGGATCGCCCGTGGATCACGGATGATGAGCAATTGCCAACCCGGATGAGCTGGTTGGATACGTTTTTCAATCCGACGGGTGAATCGCCCAAACTGCATTTCACACGCGCCTGGACGATCCTGTTCTTCACCGGACTGATCACCTGGGCCGGCTTCGGCTTCATCATTTTCATGATCGGAGTCGCCGGGGCGGATACGACCGATATTGCGACCGGACATGCCTATCTGATTGCCATAGTCATGGCGGTGACGTCCGTCCTGTCTTTTGTCATTCACACGCGACGGTTGAACCATGCTGGTAAAGTATCGTTGCGGGCCATCATCGTTCTGGTGCCACTTATGATCGCAGCAACCAGCTTTGTGTTCGGAATGACGGGCAAGGCGGCCGAGTATGACAAGCTGTATGAGCAGCGAGCTGAATATCTCGCCGATCCCGCAGCCTGGCGCGAAGCCCGATTGGACGAACGACGCAAGGCGCAGGAAGCAGAGGAAGAGGCGCGTCTGGAAGCGGAAGAGGCGAGCGCCAATGCGGAAGCAAATGGTGAAGCTGAAAGTGGTGAAAACTCTGGTCAGCAGGGGCAGCGCGGACAACGCGGTGGCGGCCAACGCGGCGACTGGAACCAGGGACCCAGTCCGGAAAACCCTTTGCCATCGAAGGAGTCCTTCATCGTCCGACCTAATCTTGGCGGGTTCTCGATGACGATTATGGGCTTCAACACGCTGATCATGATCTGGTCATTGCTATGGGTCGCGCGCGTCCCGGACTTCGGACGCAAGCCGGAGCCTGAGCCGTTCGCTTAAGCGAGGGGTGCCCCGGGGACGGTCCCGGCATCAAACACCTGTTCGAACGCGCGTTTGAGCGCCTCGTCAGCCTCAGCCATATCGACCGGTAGGCCGAGATCAACGAGACTGGTCACGCCATAACGCGGATCGGCAATGCCGCAGGGTGTGATGCCGGTAAAGTGGTCCAGGTCTGGCTCGACATTCAGGCTGATGCCGTGAAAGCTGACCCAGCGTTTGAGGCGGATACCGATCGCCGCGATCTTGTCCTCGCGCAGCTGACCGCCTGGCTGGGTGCGATCGACCCAGACGCCGACCCGGCCTTCACGGACATCCGCGTCAACATTGAACACGTCCAGCGCGGTGATGATCCAGCGTTCCAGGTTGGCGACAAAGGCGCGGACATCGCGCCCGCGCGCGGCAACATCCAGCATCACATAGGCAACCCGCTGGCCGGGGCCATGATAGGTATACTCGCCGCCGCGTCCGACTGTGTGAACCGGGAAACGCTCAGGGTCACGCAGGTCGCCGGTTTTGGCGCTGGTGCCGGCCGTATAGAGCGGCGGATGCTCCAATAACCACACCAGTTCCCGGGCACCGTCTTCGCGAATCGCACGCGCGCGCGCCTCCATGGCGACGTGAGCCGCCTCATACGGAACCGGGTCGGCGCTCACCGCCCATTCGACATCTGCGTATTGTGCCATCTGACTGCATATAGCGAAGACTTTTCGCTTCACAATCCGCAACGCGCCGCGTATATGGCGCGCTCTACCCGGCGTGCGGCCGTGGCGGAACTGGTAGACGCGCAGCGTTGAGGTCGCTGTGGGGCAACCCGTGGAGGTTCGAGTCCTCTCGGCCGCACCAATCCCTTCAAAAATTCACCGAAAAAGCGATATAATAACAGTGCATTATGGGGCTGTGTGTTGAGCTCAAAATTTTTGGTGCGGATTTTGTGCTACAAATTGTCTACAAAATGTGCTACAAGACGGAATGGCTGATGCGCTGAATCCTGATCGCTTTTTAAAAAGACGCGGCAAGACTTTTCATTACTATCGAAGAGTTCCGAAGCGATATGAAATGTTCGATCCGAGGGGAACCATTCGTTTCTCACTCAAGACTTCATCCATTGATGTCGCTAGAATGCGGCGCGACAGTTTCGAAGAAGCAGATAATGAGTATTGGGCTTCAATGAGCATCGTAGCGGTCGAGTCCCCGGATAACTCGATGCAAAAAGCAGCTATGGCCAAGCGATACGCGGCGGCAAATGCTCGAGCACTGGCTTTGGGGTTCGTCTACAAACCTGTTTCGGAACTCGCCACACCCGACAACCTTGAAGATGTGGTCGCACGGCTAATGGCGCTCAAGCAAAGCGAAGAGGGTGAAGTCCATGAGCGACAGGCCGAAGCCGTACTGGGAGGGGTTGAGAGCCCCAAGACGACGGTTAGCGAGGCGCTCGAGATTTACTTCGATGAAATTGCTGTAGACGATCAACTCGGGAAGTCTGAACGACAAGCTTATCAATGGAAGAAAGTGAAGCGGCTCTCAGCAAGTTACTTCATAGACGTCGTAGGCGATCTTCCGCTTGTTGATATTACGCGTGAGCATGCCCTCAAATATCAACGCTGGTGGAGAGACAGGATGCTGTCGCCAGCCGAGGGTGAGAAACCGGTTAGTCCGAACACAATCAACCGACACATTGGGAACATTCGAGTTCTCTATCGCGCGTATTTCACACACATCGGCGAAGAGGAACGTCCCAATCCGTTTAGAAACCTGTTCTTTAAGGCCAAATCCCGCGCAGAAGTGCCCGCATTCGAAGACGAGTGGGTGAGAACCAAAATTCTCAAACCAGGCGGATTGTTGGGATTACGCCGAGAGTTGCAACTCATCACGTACATGCTGATTGAAACGGGCTGTCGCCCAAGTGAGCTGATTAATCTTCGTCCGTCAGATATTCATCTTGAAGACGAAGTGCCATTCATTTCGATCAAACCTTCGACGAAGCGGCAGATCAAGACAGAGTCTTCGATACGAGATATACCACTCGTGGGCGTGGCGTTGGAAGCTGCCCAACGCGCACCAAATGGGTTCCCTCACTATCACGATAAGAACGAACTCTTCTCCGCGAACATGATGAAAGCATTCAGAGCACGTTCGTTTTTCCCGTCGCCAGATCATGTGATCTATTCGTTCCGGCATTCATTTGAGAAGAGAATGCAAGAAGCGAACATCGACTACGGACTACGTTGTTTGCTGATGGGGCACGCGAACTCTCGTCCGTCTTATGGAGATGGCGGATCGCTTTCCTATCGTCGCGATGAGATGAACAAGATTGTGCATCCGTTCAAACCGGAAATATTTGAACTCTTCGATGACTCCGATTGATCTGTTAGAGGCTTACCTGCCTCTCACGGAGACTCTTGAACGCTCCGTTGCTATCGGTGCTGTTGGTCGCGCTGCGGATCATGCAAGCAAGACTTGATGCGCGCATCACGCTGATCCACTTTTTCGATTTCTTGATCCAGCAACTCAAAAATTGGCCAATATCGATCCCCCAGTTGCCGGACCACTTGCGCAGCGACCCGACGAGCTTTTATCAGATCTTTCTTTGGGACAGACATTGTGAAGGGAAGTTGAAGCAATCTAGGCTTTACGGTTCCACACCATGACGCCTGTGCCACGCTCTGCATCTTCAAAAAACGCAGCTCGAATAGGAGATGCAAAACTCGGATCATCCAGTTTGACGGAGAGGTAGGATTGTCCACCATCCTTACTTTCCTGGCGCCATGCTGCCCCAAGTTCAGCGCCTCCCGCATACACACGATAGTCTGGTGCATCGGCATGCGCCTTTTTCGAGTTCGGAACGATTTGTGATCGTACATTGATGGTCATGGTGCGAATGGTGCCGGTGTATTTGCCGTCCTTCGCGGTAAAAGTTCCAATCTGTGCCATGTGTTAGTCTCCTTTATAGGCGTGAAGCGCACGGCGTGCGCGTTTGAATCCGGCGTCCGAGCCGAGGAAATTGTCCAGCATGGCTGGAATCAGCGTTTCGGGTTTTTCAGGTTTCCCGTAAGTTTGGCCGTAAATCTCCGCATAGTCCCTCAGGGCTGCAGCGAGCTCCGGATCCATGGTGAGGCTCATGCGAACGGGCGTGCGGTCGGCAAGTTTGGGAAGGCGAAGGGTCATGGGTGGCTCCTTGTGTGTGGTCGAAGGATGATGTCGCGGGTAACGATCACGCGCACCGGCCAGCCAGGCCGTACGCGAATGGTCGGTTGGATTCCAAGGTTTCGGTCGACAACTTTCTGGCCCGCCTCGTTGATCGTATCCGACGTGCCGCGCCGGATCGCGCGCTCAATGTCATCATCACCATCATTGCCAATCTCACTTCCAATTCCGAGAATGGTGGCGAGACCTGCAGCGACAAAGACTCGGTCCCAATGATGATCGGTGCGATCAGACAGGCCAGCATATCCTTGGCTATCCGCCCCAGGCTCGCTGATCTGGATAGAGCTGCCGTCGGTAAAGATGAGCCTGTCCCAAATCACGAGCGCCCGGCTCTGACCAAACGACACTTCAGATTGATAGCGCCCGATAAGCTTCGAGCCTTGAGGGATCAGCAAGTGATTGCCGCTGACAGTGTCATAAACGGGCTGGGTCACTTGCGCGATGATCGTGCCAGGAAGATCAGAATTGATGCCCGTGATGAGGCCTGCCGGGATCATCGTGCCTGCCATGACCTGATAAGGCGAGGCTGGATCTTGCAGGCGGTTCGGATTGTATATGTCGCTATTGCCAGGCTCGCTTGCAAAGGCGGTTTTGCGAGATTGCAAATTTGGGTCGGAAGGCGCGCCGAATGCCGATGGGATGCTGGGCTGACCCGCTAGCGCGAGAAGTTCGGATCCAAGATCGAAAGCCTCAGCCCCTTCATTCGGAGTGCTCGCGTTTGCTGCGCCGGGGCGCACGGTGGATTGCAATTGAAAGAAGACTGGCGCTTTGGCAGCCTCTTCGGCCAAAGCCGCTTCGCGCATGCGACGAGCGCGCGCGGCTTCTTCTACCGGGTTTGGCCGAAAATCATTCTCATAGCTTCTGATCAATTCCGGTTGCAGGCCAAGCTCCCGTTCTGCGGCCAGGATCGTCGACCCAAGATCGCCGGACATTGGCGGGCCGATTGGGATGGTTGGGGCGGGGCGAACGTCAGAATAGCTTGTCGGCAGTGCAGCAAGGCCTTCGGGCTTTCTGGTATTGGTCGTGTTGTAGAGCTCACGACGCTCTGTTTGATCCATGGATTTCGGCGGTTGCAATGCCACACTCATAGCGGTGAAGAGTCCGAGCACGCCAAGCCCAGCGCAGACCATCAATACTTTGCGATTGATACGTGTTGCCGGCTTTGGGCTGGAGCGGATTTTCAGCCGCTCAGCATGTTCATCAAAAGGGATGGGCTCGCTCATAGTCTAGCCCCCGAACATCGTAGCAAAGCCGCTGCGCGCCGCGCCTTTGGAAATTCGGACAACAGTTTGGGGTTTTGTGCCGAGGCGAAGTTCGGCGGCCTGGAACAGTCTGTCGACGATGTAGTATTGGCCGCGCAGCCGATAATTGACGAGTTCAGCGTCGCCATCGCTTCCAAGAACGAAGAGGGGCGGTAGGTCGGTGGTTTGGATAGTGTCCGGCATCTGGATGTAGACCTGACGTCCGTCGTCGAAGACACGAACAGGTTTCCATGTCGGTCTGTCACCGGAGAGGCGGTAATCAAAATTAAGACCATCCAGCGACAGGCCGCGATCAATCACGTTTGCTTGCGCGGAAATGGCTTGCCGGTTTCGAGAGGTGAGTTCTGCAAGCTCATCGACAGGATAGCGCCAGGAGAGCGCGGCCATGTAACCGCTCGGAACCGACTCCAATTCCAGATGGTAGGTTCGGCGATCCGTCGCAATCATCAGATTGGTGCGAATATCTGCATTGATCGGTTTAACGAGAACGTGCGCGCGGGCATTTGGTCCTGTGCCAGAAACCGTATCCCCTACGACCCATCTCACCGTGTCACCCGCAGAGACAGAGACCAGAGTTTCACCTGACTGAAGTGCAATGTCAGAGACTTGGCCGGGGCTCGCGTAAAGCCGGTAGAGCGCACCTTCTGTGTAAGGATAGACCTGTATCGCGTTCACATACCCGTCTACGGACGGTTCAATAAGTGCGCTTCTGCGGCCTTCAGATATGGCTTGGCGCGGAGAGACTTTAGGGGCGTCGCTATTGCTCGTGATTTTCTTCAACTGACCGGGCAAGGGAAGAGGAACGCTCGTCTCTACAATCTCGACCGGTCGGGCGATCTCATCTTCGACAATTGGGGTTGCTGCGACAAAGTCTGCTGGTTCAAGCAGTTCGAGCTCTGTTGTGGTCGCGCACGCAGATAGCAATGCCAGTGCGGAGGCGGAAAAGATAAGACGGATCATTGTTCAGTATCTCCTGTGACGAGGTCCTCGCCCCAATGGAGCTCGTGGACATAAAGACCGAGCGGATTGGCGCGCAGCGTTTCCGCGTCGGTCGGGGTTTGAGAAATGATCGAGAAAAGGCCCGTATATCTTGAGGCGCCGGTGAGAGCCCCGTTTTCAAAAGTCTTTTCAATCCAGCGAGCCTGGAAGCTGCCATCCGACACGCGCACAACACTCACCACATCGACCGTCCGGGACCGCCGTCCAATATCGGCAAACGGATCATTGGAGCTCGCATATTCATTGAGCGTCGTTGCAGCCCGATCGGTCACGAACTCGTAAGCGCGTAGCCAGTTTTCGCGGACAACCACCGCGTCTGAACTGACGCTTCGCACATAGCCGATAAAGTTTGCGAGATGATGCGCAATTTGAGCATCCGACGGCGTATAAGTCCCCACGGCCGGTCCAATGGCTAAAGCCGCGCCAGTCTCATCAACTTCAACAATATAGGGCGTCACGGATGATTGGAGGCTCCGCCAAACCAATGCGCCGGACGTGGCAAAGCAAAGACCGAGACAGCCAATGGCGATCAATCGCCAATTCTTGGCCTGGACGCGCGCCGAGCCAATGCGGTCATCCCAGACCTGGCCCGCTTTCTGGTATGGCGTTTCTGGGTAGGGACTCGCCCCGTAATCAGTCGTTGATCGTTTAAACATCTACTCGTCCTTCGTATTGAGCTGAGGGGCAGCGCCGCTGGATCCGCGATCGCCGTCTCGTATAGAGTGGACCGCCATGCTGCCCGCCTGACCGACGCGTTGCTCAGTTTGAAGTCTTCGGGCCCATGCCGTGGGCGCGTTTGAAGTTGAAGACGCCCCGGAAACCCCCGACCCACCTGTCGTTTCCCAAGCTTTTTGCGATCCGCTTTGATAAGCGCTTCGAATGCCGGAGAAGGGACGGCCGGCAAGACGTCGCGCGGCGTCGCCGCCTGCGCGCGCCACTCCTGCTAATCCTGCCGCCGTACCTGCAAATCCCGTTTTGCCGGACGCAACAGCGCCCATGGCATATGATGTCTTCGCGGCGCCGGCCATGGAGGCGCCGGCTCGAACGGCCGACGAAACGCCGCCTGCCGCTGCACGGGCACCCATGCCGCCCACATAAGCGCCAGCAGCGGCGCCTGCGACCGTACCCGCGGCAGATCCTGCGCCAAGCTCAGGCGCGCCAGTGATAAGACCGCTTGCAATACCTGGTGAGAAGATCCCCATCCAAAGGAATACAAGTGCGGCCAGTACGGTGCCCATGACTTGTGCTAGCGTGACATCAGCGCCGGTTCTGAAAGCGGCTGTAACCGAGGCGAACAAGGTTGAGCCAATCCCGATAATGACGGCCAGTACCATCAATTTGACCCCTGACGTGATGACATTTCCGAGCACACGCTCGGCAAGAAACGTTGTCTTATTCCAGAGCGCGAAAGGTACGAGAATAAAGCCCGCCAACGTCGTCAGCTTAAACTCGAGGATGGTGATGAAGAGCTGAATGGCGAGCACGAAGAACGCTATGATGATCACCGCCCAGGCAACGAACATGATCGCGATCATGATGAAGTTATGAAAAAAGGAGATCGGACCCAGCATGTCGCTGATCTCTGACAGGAGCGGGGCAGCCGCATCAAAGCCAACGTTTGCGATAAAACCTGGACGCAGCAAATCCGCGGCCGTCATCGCGCCGCCACCAGCCGTTACGCCAAGCTCCGCAAAACTGTCGAAGACAATGTTTGCCAGCAGCGCGAAGTTGCCGATGATGAAGGCGAAGAAGCCGACATAGAGGACCTTCTTCAATAGCCCAGCGATCACGTCCGTATTGTGGCTGAGCGCCCAAAAGAGACCGGCCAGGGTTATATCGATGGCGATCAGCGTCGTCGTTAAATAGGCGACATCGCCCGCCAGCAGCCCAAAACCGCTATCGATATAGGCAATAAAGGTTGCGAGGAACGTATCGATAACGCCCATTAGTTGGACTCTCCCAAGAAGGTTCTCGTCCGGGCGCGGCCTCGCTCAGCTTCAGCCAACTCGCGGGCACGCTCCAGAGCTTCGGCTCGGTAATGCGCTGCCAAAATGGACTCGATTTGCATGAGCTGCTGAGCCTGCATCGCCTCAATCTGATTTCCGGCTTGGGCCGCTTCGAGGGCGCCCGCCGCGGATTGGCTGCGATCAATCAGCTCTGAGATCGCGCTCGCATCAACTTGGTTGTCTTCCAGCGCAGCGCCAATGGTGACGAGCGAGTCGCGATAGGCGGTGCGCGATTGGAGCCAGCGACGGCGGGCATCTTGAACTAAGACCTGTTGATCAGGCGGTGTCGCACCATAGTCTTCCGGGTAGATCTCTTCGTATTCGCGTTCGACTTCGTCGACGCCATATCCAATGCCCTCAGCCTGACGCATTAGATCATAGATGCGCTGAATGCGATCTCGAATGATGGCTTCCGCCACATTCAAATCCAAGGTTTGAAGATTGCGCGCCATATTTTCCAGCATCTCAATCTCATTGGTGATTTGCTGGATCTGCTGGTTAATCTCCTGGAGGCTGCGCACCGCGGTGAGAATGTTCTGTGTATGATTGGCCGGGTCATAAACGATGCCGCTGCCAAATTGGGCGCTCGCGGGCGGCGCAGCCATTACGGAGATTGGCAAAGCTGCAATCGCGGCTGAGATTAGAAAACGTTTCATCATTGAGGTTCCTATTCGGCTGCGATGGCGTGGGATTGGAGAGGGGCATTTGCGCCCGGCCAGCGGTTCAGAATCTCTGCCGCCCAGGGAAGACCCTGTTCGATGAGCCAGCATTCTGCGAAATCTTCAGCGGTGGTTTCAGCGGCCACGCGGTTCATCAGTGCTTGATCTCTCGGCGCTGATGCCCCGCAAATGGCGAGCGCTATTTGACCAAGGCCAAGTTCGAACAGGCGACACCCGAGCGGGGATTGGTAATAGTAGTCTCGTTTGGGCGTGGCCTCAGCGATCAGTTCAATCTGACGGGCGTTCAGGCCAAACTGCTCATAGATGGCCTTCGTCTGAGGTTCCTGCACGCGCTCATTCGGTAGAAAGATCCGGGTAGGACAGCTCTCGATGAGCGCCGGGGCTATGGAAGAGCCCGCAATGTCCGCCAAGGATTGCGTCGCAAAGACCACAGCAACGTTTTTCTTGCGAAGCGTTTTTAGCCATTCGCGAATTCGGGCGGCAAACATTGGATCGTCCAAGAACAGCCAAGCTTCGTCCAGGATCAGCAAAGTCGGATTGCCATCAAAGCGGTCTTCAAGTCGGTGGAAGAGATAGGTCAGGACGGGGAGGGCCGCGCCCTTAGCATGCAACAGATCTTCCATCTCAAAACAGACCGTATCGGCAAGCGAGAGGCTTTCATGGTCAGCGTCGAGCAAGCGTCCGTGCGGACCATCCAGCGTGAAGGGTTGTAATGCCGACTTCAGGGTTTCGTTTTGCAGGAGAAGCGCGAGACCGGTCAGTGTGCGTTCCTGCTCCGGCGCACTCGCCAGCGATTGGATCGCATCCCAAAGTGCCGCTTTGAGCTCTGGCGTCATGGTGACGCCTTCATTTTCGCAAAGCCCCGCCAGCCAATCGGCCGCGAAACTTGCGCCCAGTTCGGTGTCTATATCTTTCAGCGGTTGAAGGCTTGGCGCAACGCCATTGCCAAGATCAATATGTGCCCCGCCCATGCAGAGGGTTGCAGCGCGCGCCGAGCGACCTTTGTCAAAAATGAAGACTTGGGCCCCATCATAGCGTTGCCATTGCAAAGCGAGCATTGAGAGCAATACAGACTTGCCGGCGCCAGTTGGGCCGACGACCAAACTATGTCCGACATCGCCAACATGGAGGTTCAATCGGAAAGGCGTTGTACCGTCCGTTTGCGCCTGTATAAGCGCTGGGGCGGACAAATAATCATTCGTCTCATCACCCGCCCACACCGCTGAAAGCGGCACCATATGCGCGAGGTTCAGCGTGTGTAGAATGGGCTGGCGAACATTTGCATAAGCATGACCCGGCAATGAACCGAGCCACGCCTCGACCGCATTGAGCGTTTCCTTGATCGCCGTAAACCCGCGACCATTTATTATGCGCTCAGCAATGCGAAGATGCTCATCGACCATACGGGCGTCTTCGTGTGTAACCGTGATCGTTGTTGTGACATAACCAAATGATACGAGATCGCTGCCAAGCTCCTGAAGAGCAGCGTCCGCATCGACCGCTTTATTGTCCGCATCATTATCAACAAGAGCGGCTTGCTCATTGAACAGCGTTTCGCGAAGCACGGTGCTTACAGACTTTCGCTTGGCGAACCAATGACGGCGTTTTTTAGAGAGGAGCTTTTCAGCTTCAGCCTTATCCATCGCGATAAAGCGCGTGACCCAGCGATACGAAAACCCCTGGCGATTAAGCTCGTCCAAAATGCCTGGAAGCGTGCTGGCTGGAAATCCTAGAATGGTGAGCGTACGCAAGTGCGCCTCGCCAATCATGGGCTCCAAACCACCCGTGAACGGCTCATCGGCTAAGATGGCATCTATGAAGACTGGCAGTTCAGGTGTCACCACAGGGTGGCGTTTGGAGGACACCGTTGAGTGCAAGTATGTCAGCGTCCCGTCATCATCGAGCGGTGTAATCTCAGCGAGGCATGTGCTCAATAGGTCGAAGACTCGGGCAGCGTGTTGCTGGAATGTCTCCAGCCTCTGGCGCCATCCTTCCGCTTCAATGGTTTCAGGCCGCGTGATGAGAGCCTTCTCAGCTTTTCCAGTTGCATCCGCTGGCGGGAGCCAGAGGAGCGTCAAATAGTAATTGCTTTGAAACCGAGCGCCTGCCTCTTCGGCTTGCAGCGCGCGCTCTTCGTCGACCAGCCAGGCGGCTGCGTTTGGAAACTCAGATTCCGGATAGTCATAGACTTCCGAGCGCTGGGCTTCAAAGAAGAGCGCCCAGCCGGACCCAAATCGGTGCAGCACATTGTTGACCCGCGCCATGATCGAGACGAGTTCCTCTTGCGTGCTGCTCTCAAGATCAGGGCCGCGATATTGGAACACTTTCTGAAAGCTGCCATCCTTGTTGAGCACCACACCTGGCGCGACCAGGCATGCCCAAGGCAGATAGTCTGCAAGTAGTTTTGGGGTGTCAGAATATTCTTGTAAGTTCAGCATTTCAGATACTCCTTGTGGCGCATGGAGCGGATGGAGACGGTCATGAAATCGGGGTCGTGACGGGCCATGAACACGGCTGCTGAGTGGCCGATCACCCAAAGGAGGAGCCCGGGGATCCAAAGTCTCAGGCCGAGGGCAAGAGCCGCAGCCAGCGTGCCAATGGCAATGGCCGCACTTCGAGGCGCGCCCGCCATCAAGATCGGCTCGGTCAGCGAGCGGTGTAGGGGGATTTCATAACCGTCAGCCATGGCTAGATCAGCGCGCCGCCGCCAAAACTGAAGAATGTTAGGAAGAAGCTTGTCGCAGCAAATGCTATGGAAAGACCAAAGACGATCTGGATCAGTTTGCGCATTCCGCCCGACGTCTCGCCAAAGGCCAACATCAAACCGGTCAATGTGATTATGATCACCGCAACAATGCGGGCGACTGGACCCTCGATCGATTGCAAGATCTGATCAAGCGGGCCTTCCCATGGCATGCCGGAGCCAGCTGCATATGCAGGCGCTGCGAGTAGGGCGGCGCCCCCTAGCGCTAGCGCGGTTCGAATGGTCGACTTAAGAGTCATGACGTTTGTCCTTCTGTAACAAGTGAAAGAGAGCGAGAGAGCAGCGGCTCGGTGACATAGTCGCCGCCATCAAATTCAAGGACGCGCACGGCTTCCTCGACGCGGCGATTTCCATTTGCCCGGCTCATAAAGACGACCACATCGATTGCGCTAGCGATGAGATCGAATGGCACATGGCGCGTGGCTTCCATGGTAAGTTGTTCCAGGCGCTGAAGCGCGCCGCGCGCAGAGTTTGCATGCAATGTCGTAATGCCGCCGGGATGACCGGTGTTCCACGCCTTTAGAAGGTCGAGCGCCTCGCCGCCCCGAACTTCGCCGACAATGATTCGATCGGGGCGCAAACGAAGTGTTGAACGAACAAGATCTTGAAGCGAAGCGTTTCCATGATGGGTTCTGAGTTGAACCTTGTTTGGAGCGAGGCAATTCAGCTCACGTGTGTCTTCAAGAATGACAATTCGGTCCTGCTCGAACGCTGGTTCAGCCAAAAGCGCATTTGTAAGAGTGGTTTTTCCCGAAGAAGTTCCACCTGCAATCACGATATTGTCTCGTTGCTCGATGGCGGCGCGCAGCGCCGCGGCTAGCGCAGGCGAGAGCGCGCCTTGGTCAACATAATCATCGAGCGAGAACGGGCTTGCCGCGGGTTTGCGGATGGAAAAACAAGGCGCTGTGGCGACAGGCGGAAGCAGCCCTTCAAAACGCTCGCCGCTGCTGGGGAGTTCAGCAGAGACGATGGAAGGAGAAATTTTGAAGCGTGCGTCCCCTGCGCCTGCCGCCACAAGGCGAATTACCCGCTCGCGCGCTGCAGCGTCCAGAGAAGCTTTTGTGACGACAACTCCAATGCCAGCTTTCTCAATCCAGACAGACCCGTCCGGATTGGCCATGACCTCAATTGTCTGTGGGTCTTCTAGCGCCTCACGAACCGTCTGACAGAACGCCGTTCGCAGCATCGCTGTGCGGCGGGCTTTGGTTTCCTGCATTGTGTCCGGCGTGGACATGGGGCTGCTCCTGAGGCGAGTTCTTCGACCTCAAAAACTTGGGCGAACGAGCACGCTTGCGGAATTCTAAATGGCGGCAATCTCACGCAAATCTTGGCAAGTACTCGCAATATCCGGCAACGGCTCGCAAAAGCTCGTACAATGGAGCGCTTTGATGTTCCAAACAGAAAACACCGAGCATCACGCCGGCTTATGATTTTGAATTCGAAACAGAATTTCCCAAACTGCGAAGACAATAACCAAAAGCGAATTCTAATGCAGTTTTGGTTAAAATCGGTGATTTGGCACACGAGTTGCCTCAGTTCGATGTAAATTCACGGGGACTGATAATGAAAAAATTCACACTTGAAGAAAATAGCGTCACCAAACGCTATTCTTACCTTTGGCGTATGATGAACGATCGCTGGGCGTGGGAATATCAACGGCGCAACCCGGACTATCGCGAAGATGCCAAGACTATTTCGCCAGACGACATCTCTGAGATGGAGGTTTGCCACAGTATCAAAGTCTATAAGTCACGCGTGCCACAATCGGTTGCTGAGCGCTGGGGGCTAATCATGATGGTCGACCCGGATCGCAATGCCATAGAAGCGAATGCTGTTTGGACAAAGGAAGCCTATCCGGACCAGGTTGCGATCAATGTCTTACCGCGCGCGAGAGGCGAGACATGCGAAATCTATGATAAAAGCGTGGAGCTCTGTCAGATTTCGCATTTTACGGATTCCGTGGGTCGAGAGTTTCTGATCACGCGGGGAAATGGCTGTCTCTTTCAATCGCGCTGTCGAGGACTGTCCTTGCTCGGGATGGAGCCGGTGAAAATGGAACTCACTATGCCTGACTTTGAAAGTTATCAGCGTAAAGTCAAAGCTCATGAAGAAGGCATGCGGGTCTTTGGCAACGACCCAGAAGCCGAGACGCCAAAATGGACCAAGCGCACTCAAATTCTGCGAGATGGCCTCATTGCGCTCGACTGCCTGGAACTCGGCATGTCGCGCAAGGAGATTGCCAATGTGCTCTATGGCGCCGAACGCGTCGCCGATGAATGGGAATGCGGGCGCATTCGCGACTCGGTCAACTATTTGATCTCGCGAGCGACAGGGCTGCGCGATGGCGGGTTCCGCGTGGAATTGCTCGGCAGTCACCTCGGGCCAAATAAGCAGGCCGCATAGCCGAGAACGTCAACGCATTGGCGCCTCGTAAGTCGCTGCGACTCATGCCTTATTGTCAAGTCATGAGCCAGCGACTGCCGTTCAAACTCACCGAAGAAACCGTACGAGATGCCGGGCTCAGAACCGAAGATATCGGGTATTGGTGTCTCTTGGTTGACGGATGCTATCATCTCTTTGATCGCGAAGACCAGGCAATACAGGCCTACGAAAAGCTAAAACACGGCGTCATCGTGCGCTGATACCTCTATTTGCTCAGTTCTCGATCATGCACCGATCCTCTTGCTTTTTCGCCTTTTGAGCGAGGGAAGGAGGACGGCCAATCTGCCCCCGGGCGGCCGCGCTACAAGCGCTTTGGTCCTTTGTCCGTCTGAATAATCAAACTCATCATACCAAAACGCTTGCACCACGACCTGTAAGCCCGGCGGCGCCAAGGCCTTTCCACCTCCCAACCCCGCTCCTGCGGAGAAAATGTCAAATAGGAAAGGCGTGATACCCCATGAACCAGTCGCAAAAAGTGTTTGCTACCCTCGGGCCGAGACCCCGCATAACTTTAGTCATCTGCAACGGCCAGGTCGCAGAAATCTGGGTGAATGGCCGTGCGCCAATCATTGCAATTCGAGACTATGACGAAGGCGAAACCGACCAAGATCGAATGCGAGACCAGGATGGTTTTGCTTATTCTCAAATCAATTGGAACGCGCCTGCATGGACGCTGGGCCTGTCTCTCCAATGTCGGTACTTAGAATTAGGGTCGGACTAGAGTTGCTTGCCAAGCTTCACCATTTGACCTTCTCGTTGGGCGCAAATGGTCACCTCCGAACAAACGAAAGAACTGCGCACTCACAATCTTGATTCCGTCTTCAAATGACCGAAGCGATATCCAACAGAGTAACTCGCTTTTTTATATGTTTTTGGCCCCCAAAAGGCTCCGTTACCGTCCTCATGCCGTGTGACCTGGCCGACATCTGCTCCTCTTGAAACCGCTCCATCCAAGAAATATCCCCGCTGCTTCGCAGCTCCTCGCGGGGCATATTTCTTGGATGGAGCGGTGCTCCACTTCATTTCGCCCGCTTGGCGGTTCAAGCGGCTCAAATGGCGGCCTGATGGTCCGGCGTCGACGGGGACGAAGGCTCTTCGGGCGACAGCCAAAGAAACGAAAAGGAGTATACTTATGGCGAATGCACTAGGATATGTCAGAGAGACGAAATCAGGGTTTGAAGGCGCACTTGCAATGATGAACCTGTCGACCTCAATTCGCATTGAAAAGAACGCTGAAAAAGAAGGTGAAGGCCAACCCGATTATCGCATCTATGCCGGAGAAACCAGTACAGAAATCGGTGGTGGTTGGGTCAGAAAGGCCAAAAGTACGGGCCGCGATTATGTTTCAATCACGCTCGCAGATCCGCAAATCGGACCAAGAAAAATCTTTGCAAACATCGCCACGGTAAAGGGGCAAAAAGGCAGACACGTCATCCTTTGGAACCCTCGCGACTAAAGGAAAAACTCAAAAATAATTCAGCCGCGGTGGAGTGATCCACCGCGGTTCTTATCGTGGCAATCTTAATGGTTAACCCCGCCAAGGAAAATCATGGAAGGCGATTTTTCCTCTATAACTAAGTAAGCGATCTTGGAATCGTAATCGTCGAAAGCTTGCGAATAAGGGGAAACTGATGGCGAAGCGGAAGTTTAAATCAAAGCGCAAAAATCCGGCCGATTGGCTAACGCCGCACGAGGCAGCGGCGTATCTAGAATTGTCCTACAGCACACTTGCGCATTACCGAAGTCAGGGCGGCGGGCCCATTTTCTATAAGTTTGGATGGCGTGTTGCCTACGCAGAACCAGACCTGATTGCATGGCAGAATGGTCAGCGGTGGTCTTCTACGTCTAACAAATTGAAAGACTAAAAAAGTGCGCACCGGTATCACGATACTAACCGTAGTAGCGGCTGGCATTTGCTTGCTGACTTTGATCTGGAATCCAAAGGAAAAGCTCATTTGGAATCGCACGCAAAGCGCGCCTATCGGACTATATTGGCTGAGCGATCGCCCATATGAACTGGATGATTGGGTCATCGTCTCAGCGACAAGCGCTGAAGCGGAGTGGGCTGAAAACCAGGGATATGTTGGTAAGGATTGGCCACTTCTCAAGCAAGTTTCGGCGCTTCCTGGCGACACGATATGTCGTGATGAAACGGAGATATCGATCAATAATGAACGCGTGAGCATCACCAAATTGAGTGACAGAACAGGCCGAGCGTTACCGCGTTGGTCAGGATGCGTGACGTTAAATGCGGATCAAGTTTTCTTGCTGAACGAGCATCCTGACAGTCTCGATGGGCGGTACTTTGGCCCAACTCAAAAAGACGACCTTATGGGCCGTGCCCATAAGGTCGACCTATTCTGGAGGCGCGGAAGCGCCGATAGAGCGATCTCAAAGGAATGAGGGGAAAGATGCAGCGAATCCGAACGGGCAAGATAAAAGCTTATGCACCAGGAGTAGCATTAGTGATTGTCTGCACATCTTTTTTTTGGTGCGTTTTGCCGCGATTTGCGGTGCACACGTTCGGAGGTGCTGTGGACAGCTGGTTTGGGGGGGCTGTAAGTGACAACAGAGGATCTGTTCACTCCAAGACTCGGCAAGATCCGTGATATCGGCGGTGCAGGAGGCGCGCGCCTTCGAAAGCGGGCAACGACCGCAGCCAAACACCTTGCTCGATCTGGGAAAAGGTCGTCATTCTCAGGTACGCGACTTGGGCGCGGGAAAGCCTCTTCGATGCAGGCGAATTTCGCGGCCCGTAGATATGCTAGTGCCAGACTGCGCCGCGTTGTAACGAAAACCCATATCGCCAAGCCTGGTAAGGTTGTCGGTACCGCAGTGTTTTCCAAGCACATCAACTACCTGCAGCGTGACGGTGTAGAACGGGATGGTAGCGGCGGCGAGCTCTACACGCGGGAAGGTCGGGAAGTTGACCCTGAAGGATTTACTGAGCGCAGCAAGACCGACCGCCATCAATTCCGCTTCATCGTTTCTCCGGAAGATGCTGCTCAAATCAAGGATCTTAAAATCTATACGCGCGAGCTGATGACAATCATGGAGCACGACCTAGGAACAAGGCTCGATTGGGTGGCGGTGGATCACCACAATACAGGGCGCAGTCACACCCACATTGTGGTGCGGGGAAAAGATGCGTCCCACAAGGATCTCATCATCGCTCCCGATTATATCGGTCGAGGGTTCCGAGAACGCGCTTCAATGCTCGCAACGGAAATGCTAGGCCCGCGCCGCGATTTGGAGATCTTACGCCAGCGCGCTCGAGAAACGGAACAAGAGCGGTTCACGAATATTGATCGCCAGCTTGTTGGCGATCAAGAAAACGGCATCGTCTTGATCGAATCTGCATCGACCACCAAAGATCGATTTGAACGCGATCTGCGATTGCAGCGTTTGAAGTACCTTGAAAAATTACGAATAGCCGAAAAGCGATCCAATTCTGAGTGGCAACTTCAACCGGGCTGGGATGAGGCGCTCCAGGCAATGGGAAAACGCGGTGACATTCTCAAAGCGATTGCCGCGGGAATGGAACCGGGACATGTGCCAGACAACGTAAGATTTATTGAAGAACGGACCGCGAGTTCCCAGCCATTGATTGGAGTCGTGTTTCGACAAGGTCCGACGGATGAATTGCGTGATACGCGCTTCTTGCTCGTGAAGGATTTTGACGGGCACGTTTGGTATGTGGATGCGGGAAATCTGAAGGATGGACCATTACCGAAACGTGGAGCTGTTGTTGAACTCTCCAGAGCAAAAGCAGAGCCAAGACAATCTGATCGAACCATTGCCAGCGTCGCGGACAAAGCTGGCGGGTATTACACTGAAGGGCTTCACGCTGAACATGATCCATCATCCAGCGCTGCATATCGCCTCGCCCACAAACGCAGATTGGAAGCGCTGCAACGCGCTGGTGCAACAGAACGGTTAAAGGATGGACGCTGGCGAATTGACCAAGGCTTTCTCGAACGTGCAGGACGCTTGGAAGCAAAGATGGGTTCAGTGCGAGTTGGTGTGAAATCGTGGCTGCCGATAGAGTCGCAAATCAAAGCCGTGGGAGAAACATGGTTGGACGCGGGTGAGTTCAGTGCGCTGGAAGTTAGCTCTTTTGAAACGCTCAGAAAAGCCAAACAAGATCGCCTGGAGCATCTTAGACATGACGGTCTTTTGGGCCCGAATGAGGACGTCCTGACGTATGCGGTGCGCAAGAGGATGAACGCTGATGAGCTGGCTACCGCGTACAAAACAGAACGAGGCAAATCTAATCGCGCAGGAAATGTGCTTGCAAAGGGGGCGACCTTCGAAGGCGTTTTTGAAGACACGATTGATTTGGGGCAGGGGCGGTTTGCTCTGATCGGGAACTCAAAAGAGTTTACTATTGTGCCATGGCGAAAAGAGATGGAGCGCCATCGTGGACATAGCCTGTTCATTGAAGGTCAACATCGAGGGGTTGGCTGGCGTCTACCGGGAAAACGAAAACGCGGGATCTCCCGGTAAAGGCGGCGGCTTATTTTGTTGAGACTGACTTCCAATCAACTCAATTCCTAGGTTGGCAAGTGTCAGCTTTTTCCTAATACCGGACATAACGAAATCGTCGATCACGTTCAAAACGGGACGCAACAGGATCAACACAAAAAGAACATAGAATCGAAATACTGGCCTCACGATGAAGTCTGCATTGATCATTCTCTTGTGTTTTGTTCTAACTTTCGGCGCATATCCTCAGTCGGAAACTGAAGAGTCTTCTCACAAAAGGTCGGTATACTTCTTGATCGACGCATCAGGAACGATGCGGGATTGGCGCGATGACGCGATAGCAACGCTGAAAGCAAAGAAAACTCTTCTCCCTTCAGACACACAAATCTCGGTGAGCTTTTTCGGGCAAGAACCGCTTTCCCCAGACGAGGTAGTAGATTGCGATGACGTTGTTCAAATATCGCCTCTGGAGCCTCGAACCAATGCAACTACTTCTTTTCCCAAACTCGGACGCGATCAGGATACAACGGCAATAGGACAAGCATTACTCGCGGCGCTTCTAGCCGGTGGCGATGACGCACGCGTCGTATTGATCACCGACGGAAATGACGAATGCGCTTCCGACTTCGCTTCAATTCGCCGAACTCATCCCCGAGCTAAAATTGACGTTTATCAGGTGGGCGGTAATCCAAATACAGCTCTCGAATTGTTGGAGCTTTCGAGTCTTTCAATCATGACCTCTAGCACCGTTGAGATGCCAAACCCGCTCATCGTTGACTTTCCTAAAACAGACAGCGAATGGGAAACGGCTGAACCATTAGCGCGGTGGAATTGGCTGATCGGTATTGGCATTATGCTCCTATCCGTAATCGGCTTTGGCATCCAACAGGGATTGCGGGCTCACGCGTTAGAAGGAGAGCTGAAGTCGCTTCGAGACGAAAAGAGAAAAACTCAAGACGGAAAACTCGATGTTGGCGTGTCTGAAATTCACCTTCAAAGAGTTCTAGAAAAGCTGAAAAAGTATGGAAGCGCGTGGATCCCCATCGGATTCTTTTTGTGCGGTATCGTTTGGATTGGGGTCCTGGCTTTCGGTCCAGATTCTCACTTTCAGATTTCCAGGCAAATGGCCTGGCTCGTGCTTAGCTCGTCATTTGCAATCGTGTTTTCCGTGTTCACAAGCACGCCCATTTTTTTCGCCACATCCCAATACTGGCGTAGCATGCAAATCAAGCGAACGTTCGATGATGAAGTCGATGCGACGAAAGTTGCAGAGCTTCAACAACAAAGAGCGGAGAATGCCAGAGCGTATCGATCCTACAAAGACCTGCGCAGGATAGTTGAGCATTCAAAGTTCAGTTCCCCTTGGCCGACAGGCACGATGCTTGATCGAAGCAGCGAAGATAAAGAAGCATTTGGTGTAGTTGCGGACGAAGCTCAACAGATAGCGATTTCCAAATTGCTTCCCGAAGGCGATCCCTCCAAAGTCTTGAAAGAAATAGAAAGGCTAGATCGGTACAAAGTCGATTGGCCAACAAGAGCTAGTTTAAGTGCTTGGATTAGGTTGTTCGAAGAAGACAACCTGATCGCATCGAACAGCTGGTTAGAACTCGCGAGCAGCATTGAATCGGGCGAATTCGAGAGCATAAAAGCTAGCTTCATTCTCCTTCGCGATGAGCTCCAAAGTCGGGAACAATAAGCCAGCGTCCATAGCATTCTGCTTCAACTCAAAGGACACGGTAACTTGGCTCTCAATGTCCGGTATTGCTCGCTCAGAAGACCGCGCTTCTAAGTTTGTGTTGTGCTTGCTTACTCAGCCGATGCTTGCTCAACGAAGTATCCCATGTCAGGCTCGGACGTCAGCAGGCTGTTTATGTACGCCCAATCCCCCGAGGCCACGATCCTATCGAAGTGCTCTAAGTGATCACGTTTCGTCTCCCACACTTCTGCTAACACGATAGTGTTTGGATCATCGACATCGTTATAGACCACGGCCGATACGAAGCCCGGTTCGGTCTGCATCGCCTCCGAGACACCTCTCATGATTTCGGATAAATCTTCCAATCCTTCGTCACTTGCTTCGAAGTGAATGAGGAGCGTGACCCACTCCTCTTGAGTGTTTGCGAGGGGCACCGCGGTAGCGCAGGCAGCAAGCAAGGTCGCGAACACCGCAATATAAAAAGGTCTGATCATTGAAACGCCGGTCATGAGAAAGCCTCCGAGAATTGCTGTTAAAGAACAAGTTGAGTTTGGGTGACCAAGGCGACCCGACGCCCGTTCTCAAGACGAATATCGGTTTGCCACACCGATAGCCGTGCCCCCGTTTTGACAGGTTTCGTCTCACCGATAACGTATTCGCCTAATGGTGCGGCGCCTAGAAAGTTTGTTTTGCTTTCAATGGTCGTTGTGCCCTTTGCGCCTGCTGGCAGAGCCAAGAAAGCGCCAATGGCTCCAAGAGCATCTGCAAAGGCCATAATCGCACCGCCGTGCATGATGCCTCCAGTCGTGCATAAATCTTCTCTGACCTCAATCTCACCAATGACTGATGCGGTGGTGGCTGCTGTTACATTGACCCCCATCATATGAGAGAAAGGCATCGTGTTTGCTAGATTGTCGCTCATGATTTTAGGTCTTTGATCAGCAGCAAAACATTGCCGGTATAGTACGGCGGCGCAGGATGAAGGCGGACCGGTTCGCTGGCGACCCGTTGATATCCAAGACGTTCGTACAAACACACTGCTCCGGTGTTTTGCTCATAGACTTGAATGCTCATCCGATAGAATCCATTCGCCCGAGCTTCATCCTCGGCAGCTGCGAGCAATTGCGTCCCCAGACCTTGGTTTTGAGAGTCTTCGAACACAGCCAGCGCATTAATGTACCAGGTTCCAACCGACTTTTTCTCAAGTTCAACATAAGGTGCGATCGGCGCCGGTAGGTCATCCGGGTCATCTGTCGGGGCTTCAGTGATAGGATAGCTCAGAACCATGCCGACGGGTGTTTCACTTGGGGCAGCGACTAAAGCGTTGGTGTAAGAAAAACCGCCGCTAGTGCGTTTGGCGCGTTCGATACCAATCTGAAGAGGCGTTTGTCCCTCAAAGCATGCGCGGGTCCACAGCCAGTTCGGTACGCCTTCGCCCGCTAGATTGATCAGCTTGGCGAGGTGCTCTGCATCCGTTGCCTGAGCTTGGCGAAGAAGATTTGTTGATTGAATGGTCATTATCATTGTCCTGATTTTGATTGAGTTTTGGGAGGAAACGACGCCCTCTGCTTAGGGCGCCTGCATCAATGAGATGCGATGCATTCGATATGGCGATGATCTGTTCCGCAGCACCCGCCCATGACGCGGATGTTTGGCAGTCGATTGACGAGCTCAGCACTCAGGTCACCGAGTTCTACAGGGTCGCCATCATCTAGCGTGACAGCTTCATCCAGTTCTGCATGACTGAGGCGTGAAGCATTTGATCGAACTCCGCCGATCCGCAGCGACCACGCCGCTTGTGTATCAAGCGCCCCGCTGAAATGATCGGGATGCGCGCAATTGATCATGTAATAAATCGGTCCATTGCTTGTTGCTGCATCGACTTCTTCAATCGCCTCACTGAGTGATTGGCCAGATGGAAGACGTGCATCTGTCTCGAGTGTGAAAGCAATCACGATTGGGACATCGATTTCCTGCGCGGCGCGAGTCATACCGATGGCTTCGCTGGCATGGGTCATCGTCATGGCGCTGATCATATCGACACCTGCGCGTCCTAGGGCATGGATCTGAGGCGCATGAATGAGGAGCGCCTCGCGCGCCGAGATATGCGTGTCGGGAGCGTAAGCATCGCCGGCCGGACCGATCAATCCGTTCACCAGGATAGGACAGTCTTCTGTCTCCAATTGTGTTCTCAAGTTGGAAACGAACGCCACTGCGCGCGCGTTCGTGTCGATGACTTGTTTTAAGGTTTGTCCTAGTGGACCTGCCCAAGCAGTTCCGGCGCGCCAAGTTGGCGCATCCAAGATGAACCCACGTCCCGTAGATTTCGCGATCTCTACAAAGCGAGTGAAATAATTCGTAAGCTCCTCGCGGCCTTGTTCGGTGTCCAGCAATACGGCTGCCGAAAAACAGGGCAGCTCATAGCCCTTTTCAAAAATGAGATATGTTTCCAAACCGCCATCTGATAGAAAGAAGCGCGGCGATGATTGTAGTCTTTGAAGTCGCATCAAAACCGTCCTTGTAGGTTGATGCGATGGATGTACGATTAGGGTGACCAAACAGATAGTTGTCGCGTGGTCCAGTAACACCGTCTTTGTTTTCTCAATAAATTCAAAGACTAATCAGGAAGATGGTTCCAGTGGATAGGCGCGGACCGTCGTCAACTGGACTCGCGGTACAGCGGGGATCAATTTATGGACCAGAAAACCGATACGCGAAGCCGGATCCTCGACATTGCTGAGGCTGCGGTACTCGACAAAGGCTTTGAAGCCACATCGATAGAGGAAATAGTCGCTGGCGCAGAGATTTCTCGCGGCGGCTTCTTCTACCACTTTAAAGATAAGAACGCGTTGGCCCGAGCCATGCTGGAGCGGTATATAGAGACCGAAGAGCAGCTCTATGATGATCTGTTCGCTCGGGCTCGTGAGCTAAACGATGATCCTCTGCACTGCATGCTGATTGGTCTCAAATTATTAGCCGAACAACTTGCAGACATGCCAACCGGGCATCCGGGATGTGTAATCGCATCGACCGCCTATCAAGATCGTCTCTTTGATGAAGGTGTTCGGGATTTGAACCGACAAGCTATTCTCGGCTGGCGCAAACGCTTTCGCGGAATGCTTGACGAGATTGCCGCGGTTTATGAACCTCGCGAACCGGTCAACATGGATGCGCTGGGCGATATGGTGTCAGGCGTTGTTGAAGGCGGTTTGGTGCTTCAACGCGCTCTGCGCGAACATAACAATGCTTCAGAGCAAATCATGCTGTTTCGAACGTACTTGAAACTGCTCTTCGCGCCGAAACCTGAGCGGTTTTAGAGCAACCGTCTCGTTTTTGTTTTCGACAACCAGCTTAGATACAGATGCGCCATCTGTTTTCAGCGGAACAGATTCCAACGCAAATTCTGCGCGCTGGCTCGCCGATACCGAGCTGGAAGCCAATGTCTTCTTTTGCTCGCATTTCGGAACTACTAACTGGCCATGGGAAGCTATAACGGCTTACTGAGACTGGGTTTACTCAAGGAAGTAAACCAATTCTGGCTCTCTTCGTAGTTGATCTTTGATGCGAGCCCAATCGTCCGAGGCCACAATCCTATCAAAGTGCTCTAAGGTGATCGCGTTTCTTTTCCCATACTTCAGACAATACGAAAGTGTATGGATCGTCTAGCCGCTTGGGCGAGTAATCATTTCTCAGCCGCTTTGAAGCGAATTGCCTCAATGAACAGTCTGAGGCTGCTTGCGACCAAGACAGTCTTGAAGACAAAAACCGCTATAAGAAGACCGAGAACATCTCGGTTAGGGCTGAGCTCGCTTAATCCAAATCCGAATTCGGAAGGGGCATCCAACAAGAACAGATCAATCGGGATGGCGAGCCAAAATACGAAGTGTGCGAATGGTCCAACCTCTGTCTGTTCGGCAAATAGCTTCAGATCTGGATACATACTTTGCAACCCATAAGAGACTGACGCTGCATAAGCGCTCTCAAACACTACGGTTACAATGAAAAAACCAAGTAGCATCGAGCGTACGATCGCACGTACAAAGTGCTCTTGCTGTTCTAGCGAGAGGTACTCATCGTCCTTATTTACGGGTAACTGATGATATAGCTTAAGAAAGGTCTCGCGCATTTTTTTTGGCCTGAAAATCATGTAGATGAAGTCGATTGCGAGAAGAACAAACCCTGTCAGCACCATTACGACGGCGAGCGTTGGATAGCCTTGAAAAGCTGGCACAAATGAAGCTGCAGCCCATCCCAAAAGTAGGGCCCCACCTAGATAAGCCGTTGCCATGCCGCCAAAGATTAATAGCCCAGAGACTAAACCAATCGTCGCGCCGACAAGCCAATGTGTGCTCTTCTCAACAGTCCGTTCTACAAACGAAGTCGGTTCTTCATTCAAGTGAGCGCTCCCTTTGGTGCCAGTTAGATCAGGTCCACCAGATGGTTTACGATATCCATGAACTGTACGACGATAAACGTGCCACTCGCAATCATGTTGATCCGCGCTGATTGATCGTTCTGAGGAGAGACCCACTAAGTGCGAATCTAAGCCGCTGAACTTATGTCCGCTT